>CAXTLE010000022.1:0-20224 GCA_964244855.1 uncultured Aestuariivirga sp.
TGGCCGACAACTGCGCCATGCAGCTGGTGCGCTGGCCCAAGCAATATGATGTGATTGTCACCGACAATCTGTTCGGCGATGTGCTGTCTGATGTGGCGGCCATGCTCACGGGATCACTCGGCATGTTGCCATCGGCGTCACTGGGAGCGCCTGATGCCAAGACAAAGCGGCGGAAATCGCTCTATGAGCCGGTGCATGGTTCGGCCCCTGATATCGCAGGCACTGGTGCAGCCAACCCCATCGCCATGATCGCAAGCTTCGGCATGGCGCTGCGCTATTCACTCGGCATGGGCGAATGGGCGGATAAACTGGATGCTGCAATTTCCAATGTGCTGGCGCAAGGATTGCGCACGAAAGATATCGCCAGCGATGCGGCACCGGCCAATGCGACGACACCGCAGATGGGAGATGCCATTCTGAAGGCCCTGCAGGCGGTGGCATAGGCTATTTTGGAAACCTCAAAAGTTTCAAAGATTGCAGGTCCAAACCGTTGGGACTTTCTTTTTGTTGCCGTGATGCCAATAGTCTGTTTTTTGTTCGACCCGATTTTGTTTCAAAACACGCCCCTTGTTTCTTTCATCTATGTTGCCGCTACAGAGCTGTCCGTTCTGTTTTTTGCTTCATTTCTCTGGGGTGATACGGCGGCACGATGGTTTCTGAACGGCGGCTTGTTCCTTGGTGCAGGTATTGCGTTGGCGGTGGGATTGATGTTGTTGCCACTGAGCCTTTTTGGCCTAATCTTCATCATTGGCATTCTTGGTTTCGTACCGTTCGCGACAGCCAGTCGCTTTTTCCGTAGACTGAAATCCAATGGCGGTCTATGGCCGCGATCTCTATCCCAGTTACTGTCTATGATAGTGGGCATAGCGGGCCTGCTGGTACTTCCGTACATCACTTTTGCGACTATCAATACCAAGCAGCAGGAGTTTCTTTCTGGCTTTGAAGGCCTCACTGCGGTCGACACCAAAGCGAGAGTCGAGGGTATTCAGTCGGTGTGGTATTGCCAAATCAGCTGCAGAACAGAGATCATTTCCCGGTTCCATGCTGGAACTCTTCCGCTTGACGAACCGCAATTCCGAGACGCTTTCAAAAAAGGAACAGGAGATAACTATGATGATTCGTTCCTTTACGACTAACTTCAATGAGGCTCGAAAAACCTATGCTTGAACTTCGCTCCGAAACTGTCGTGGCGGGCTTTCACCCCTCAGGTGCGCGGCTTGTGTCTTGTGTTGTTGATGGCACAGAGACGGTGTTTGGTAACCGGGTTGAGAATGGTATTCTCAAAGGCGATCTTTACGCAGGCGTGCTGTGTGGTCGTCATGCGGGGCGGATTACCAACGCCTCATTCCCGCTTGATGGTGCAACAATTCATGTGACACCCAATATGGGTGTGCATCAGCTCCATGGTGGACCGGACAGTTTTGCCACGCGCAACTGGGACTATATCCGCGATGCCAATCGCATCACCTTCATGCTGAACAGCCCTGATGGTGACCAGGGTTTTCCGGGTAATCTCTCGGTGAAGGCGGTTTATGCGCTAGATGGCAACACGCTGTCGCTGGTGATCACGGCGCACACAACCAAGCCAACGATTTGCAACCTGACCAACCATGCCTATTGGAACATGGCGGGCGGCGGATCTATTCTGGGCCATGACTTGATGATCCCCGCGCAAAAATTTTTCCCGTTGAATGATTTGCTGTTGCCGCTGGGTGAGATGAAAGATGTAGCTGACACCCGGTGGGATTTTCGCAAACCCCGCACCATTGCGGAAGACTATGACAACGCGTTTCTGCTGGATGGGAAGCGGGGTGAGATGAAGCGCGCCATGACCATACGTGACCCCACATCTCACCGCAGGATGGATGTGTGGACCACGGAGAGTGTCTTGCAGATGTATACGGCCATTCACTGGAATGGCGATGGTTCTGCCATCGGGCCAGATGGTGCTTTAAACCGTGCCGAGGCCTTCGCCATTGAGCCGCAGAACGTGGCGGATGCGCCGAACCATCCCAACTTCCCGTCGTCAGTGTTGCGTCCCGGTGAGATTTACCGGAACGCCATGGAGTGGCGGTTTAGCGAGAGCACCGCACCTCTCCATTGATACACCTTTGCCCTCTTTCCATCAGCTGCCCAAAGGGCTGATGAGGGGAAACGCGTTCCACTATGTGTTGCGCTTACGTGCCGCGAGAGTGCGCAGACGCAGTGCATTCAACCGAATGAAGCCTGCCGCATCTTTCTGGTCATAGGCACCGCGGTCATCTTCGAAGGTCACGAGGTCGTTCTTGTAGAGCGACTTCGCACTCTTCCGCCCACTGACGATCACATTGCCCTTGTAGAGCTTGAGACGCACAACACCTTCGACGTGTTCTTGGCTTTTGTCGATCATGGCCTGCAACATTTCGCGTTCTGGCGAGAACCAGAAGCCGTAATAAATGAGTTCCGCATAACGCGACATGAACGAGTCTTTGAGGTGTGCTGCTTCACGGTCCAATGTAAGGCTTTCCATGGCGCGGTGGGCCGCCAGCAAGATCGTACCGCCCGGCGTTTCGTAGATGCCGCGTGACTTCATGCCGACGAAACGGTTTTCTACGAGATCCAAACGGCCAATGCCATTGTCATGGCCGAGACGGTTGAGTTCCGTCAGAATCGTCGCAGGCGACATCGCCTTGCCGTTGATAGCAACAGGATTGCCGTGCTCGAAAGCAATCTCGATATCGGTCGCTTTGTCGGGCGCATCCCACGGCGCAATGGTGCGCTGATAGACAAATTCGGGTGCCTCTTCCCACGGATCCTCCAGCACTTTGCCTTCGGACGAGGAATGCAACAAATTCGCATCAACCGAAAACGGCGCATCGCCGCGCTTGTCGGTTGAGACGGGGATTTGGTGTTGTTCAGCAAACGAAATCAAATCCGTACGCGACCTGAACTCCCATTCACGCCAGGGTGCGATGATCTTGATATCAGGGTTTAGCGCATAGGCCGTGAGCTCAAACCGCACTTGGTCGTTACCCTTGCCCGTTGCACCATGCGAAATCGCGTCTGCTCCGGTTTGGGCAGCAATTTCGACAAGTCGCTTGGCAATCAAGGGCCGCGCAATCGAGGTTCCCAGCAGATAGACACCCTCATAGACAGCGTTGGCGCGGAACATCGGGAAGACAAAATCCCGCACAAATTCCTCGCGCACATCCTCGATAAATATTTCCTTGATGCCCAGCATTTCAGCCTTCTTGCGCGCCGGTTCCAGTTCACCGCCCTGGCCCAAGTCAGCGGTGAAAGTCACCACTTCGGCACGGTATTCGGTTTGCAACCACTTCAGGATAATGGAGGTATCAAGCCCACCGGAATAGGCGAGGACGACTTTTTTGATTGGCAGTTTTGTCATGATGTCAATCGTCTATCACGGGGCAAGCAAAGGCCGCAAGTCCCTAGCGCATGAAGATCAACAGGAGCACGGCTTCAACCACAATGGTAGCTCCCAACAACAGCAGCAATTGTATCTGCGCCCGCACCGTTTCCGGTGTTTTGAGAATGCCCGCCTTGCGCCCCGCTATGGCCCAATACACGCTTCCAGAAATCACACCCATCGCAACGCCTGCAAGCGCCATCCACCAGTCCGTACTAAAAAAGCGGGACAGGAGCAGACCCGCAATCACTGCAATTGCAACATAGTACCACACTGTCCGCACCCTGAAATATTCTGCAATCATGATCATGATGACCGACGGTATTGTGGCGAATATGCCAATGAAAATGCCCGCAAAACCCAAGACGGCAACAAACGCCATGCCCACATCACCGCTGTTGGACGAAATTTGAATGAAAAAACTGCCCCCCAAAGCCCCGACGAAAGCCGTGAGGACATAGGCAACAACGACGACAAGAAAGCGTTTGAGGGCGGTCATGTTTTAGAACCAAGCGTAGAAATATGTTGAAATCAAAGCCATCTGCGCAGCGATAATGCCATATAGCAAGGCCTTGAACGGCTGCTTTTGCGTCTTGTGCCGAAACCGCCGCTGCGCCATGACTGCACCAACACTGCCGCCAAGCGCCGAAGCCAGCAGCAACGTCTTTTCAGGGATGCGCGAGTCCCCCCGTTCTGCGGCGCGTTTGTCAAAGCCGAACAGGAAATAGGTGATGGCGTTGATGATGAGGGCATAACTGGCGAGGATCATCTCTGAGCCAACCAACGACCTTAAAGCACACTCAATTTGCGACTGCCTCGATTGCCAACCTGTCCTTCGCCCGCACCTTCACACTCTCGCTCTTCAACTGCCCACAGGCCGCCATGATATCGCGCCCCCTCGGCGTCCGCACCGGTGAGGCATAACCCGCGTTGTTCAAAATCTCCGCAAACACCTCAATCACGTCCCACTCCGAACATTCATAAGGTGATCCCGGCCATGGGTTGAACGGGATGAGATTCACTTTCGCGGGAACTCCTGCCAGCAATCGCACCAGTCGCCGCGCATCTTCCTTCGTGTCGTTGATGCCCTTCAGCATCACATATTCAAACGTAATGCGCCGGGCATTCGATGCGCCGGGATAGCTGGCGCAGGCGTTCATCAGTTCGGCGATGGGGTATTTCTTGTTCAGCGGCACCAGCTTATTGCGGATGTCGTCGGTTGTGCCGTGCAGCGATATGGCGAGCGATGTGCCGATCTCGGAACCAGCGCGCACAATTTCCGGCACCACGCCAGAGGTGGACAAGGTGATGCGACGCTTCGACAATGACATGCCTTCGCCGTCACTGGCGATGTGCATGGCTTGTTTCACATTGTCGAAATTGTAAAGCGGCTCTCCCATCCCCATCAACACAACATTGGTGATGTAGCGGCCAGACAGCGGCGGCTTGGGGTTTGCAGCGAGATCATCCGGCCAGTCTTTGATACGGTCACGCGCCAGCATGATCTGGCCGACGATTTCGCCAGCAGTCAAGTTGCGCACCAGCGCCTGCGTGCCCGTGTGGCAGAACGAACACGTCAAAGTACAACCGACTTGCGAGGAAATACAAAGCGTGCCGCGATCTTCTTCGGGGATATAAACCGTCTCGATTTCCTGACGCGCGCCCCGTTCATCCGGTGCCAGACGCAGAAGCCACTTCATCGTACCGTCAGATGATTTCTGTTCCGTGACAATTTCAGGGCGGCCAACGTGGAAGGTGTCTTCAAGCTTGACGCGCAAGTCCTTCGAAATATCCGTCATAAGATCGAAGGACGTTATCCCCTTGTTGTAAATCCAGTGCCAAAGTTGGCGCGCCCGCATTTTACGTTGCTTTTCGGCAACACCAATGCGCGCCATCATCTCCGCAAGCTCTTCTCGCGTGAGACCCACAAGCGTCGGGCGCAGGTCGTTCTGGATGTAGCGTTCGGGTAAATTTGAAATCAAGGTGGTGTTCATTTGGGCCCCTTACTTGATTTCGACGGCCCCTACCATAGGCCCGAGCGGCAGGAAGCCATCATTGCGATTGATCTCTGGCGCATAGAGACTGGAGACCGAACCATCGAAGAACAAGGCATTGTCGGTTTTCAACTCATCGCGGAAAAGTGTGGCGAATTCCCAGAAGGTAACGGCGTTTTCGGAAATCACGAAATAAGCGCGGCCCGCCGCGTCAATACCCACACCATTGCGCAATTTGCGCGATGTTCCGGTTTCAGAAAACTTCGGGTGAATCTTGCCATTGATCACCAGCATGGGTCCGGACTGCGAGGCATAGTCAGGCTTGATGCCTGATCGCGCGAAGGCCTCGGTTTCCATGACGCCCGCTTTGCCGTCCTTCACATAAAACACACCATTGGGCTTCAAATGAAAATTGCCACCGCCATTGCGCCGGTTAAGTCTTTTGAGCAGCTTGCCGTCTTCAACGTAATAACCAATAGGTCGCTGGTTTTCGTCGAACATTCCAGCATTCATGGCGAATAAGAGAGTATGGCCCTCTTGCTGCAAACCTTCAGCCAATGACGCGAGATAACCAAAGGGTTGTCCATTGCCATCAAGATTGCGAATTTCGATTGCCGCTTCGTTGGGACCATAGCTGCACGTGGAATAGCGTTGCCCCTTGGCTTCCAGCGTGGCACAGCCCGCAAGGGCCGCCATTGAAGACGTCACCCAGCAGCAAGCTGCCAACAGCACCCTACTTGCAGGCACCGTCAATTGTATCCATGGCGGCGGAAATGCCAGCCAGCGAATAACTGTCCTTGGTCACGGTGCCCTTGGCTGAGGTTCCGGTTATCGACATCGACTTTCCCGATTTCATGGCGGCGAGAATAGCGCGCTCGGTTTCAACCTTGTCAGTCCATGCCATGTTGTCGACGGGATACAAAATGAAATCGCGGGTATCAATGCTGAGTTTGACGTCAGAACCTTCCTTGAAGCTATAGCCAATGACAGTTGAAGGCTGTGCCTTCACCTTTTTGCCGGGCCAGTGCGTGACCATGAAGTAGATGGGGTTTCGTGCCGCACCCTTTTTATTGGCTTCGCTTTTTTTAGGCTGGGAATAGACATAGCACACTTTGGAGCCTTCGGCTTCGTAAGTGAAAGCTTCCCAGTCCCCCGATGCGCCAAGCGACATCGGGTTGCCGGGGGCCTGCGCCAGCGCAAGGGCCGGCAGCAAAGCAAAAGCTGCAACAGTAAAGAAACGTATTAAAATGCCGTGACTCATGACGAAATATTGGGCTCCAAACACTTAACAACTGCCGAATGCGTATGATGCTGTCAATCCACTGCAAATTCGGCCCAATTACGGCAGAGTTCAAGCCTTTTGAATAACAGACCTATCCAAAGTCTCTTCGCGTCCGTAGAAGGCGGCATGCCCCAAAAAACCATTCTCATCACTGGCTGTTCCACAGGTATCGGTTACGTCTGCGCCAAGGGTCTGAAAGACCGGGGCTACCGTGTCTTTGCTACCGCACGAAAAGCAGCAGACGTAAAACGATTGCAAGACGAAGGTCTGGAAGCGCTCACGCTTGATTACAGTCATTCGCATTCAGTGCAAGCCTGCGCTGCTGAAGTTTCAAAACGCACCGGTGGCAAGCTATACGCCCTTTTCAACAATGGCGCTTACGGTCAGCCAGGAGCAGTCGAAGACATCACACGTGCGGTGCTCGAAGAACAATTCGCCGTCAATTTTTTCGGCTGGCATGAGTTGACCACGGCTTGCCTGCCCATGCTGCGTAACAATGGCACAGCACGGATTATTCAGTGTTCGTCGGTGCTCGGTCTTGCGGCCATGAAGTGGCGTGGACCCTATAACTCTTCGAAATTTGCCATCGAAGGTCTGACGGATACCATGCGGCTCGAATTGCGCGGCTCCGGTATCGACGTCGTCACCATTAACCCCGGACCCATCGAAAGCCAATTCGTACCCAATGCCCGCTTTGCCTTTGAGCGCAATGTAGATATGTCCAACAGTCACTACAAAGCTGATTTCGACAAGCAGCGCGCACGTCTCGACCGGGGTGGGAACGCGAAGTTCAAGCTGCCCGCCACTGCCGTGCTTGATAAGCTGATACTCGCCCTTGAATGTGACCGTCCGCGCGCCCACTACTATGTGACAACACCAACATGGATCGTGGCCGTGGCACGGCGCATATTGCCGCAATCGCTGCTTGATGTTTTCCTCAACCGGATATCGGATCAATGACCTATCTTCCTATGCTCGCAGTTGCCGCTGTTGCCGTAATCCTGGTGCTGGGCCTTTTCAATATGATGCGCGGAGGCTCTGCGAGCCGATCGCAAAATCTGATGCGGTGGCGTGTAGGATTGCAATTTCTCGCGATTATTATCTTGATGGCGGCGCTCTGGTGGTCGCAACGTGGGGCTTGATTTGATCGCGCTGCTTTCCCACTTTAGGCAAGCTTTCGAGGAGGGTGAGACATGGGTCGTGACGACGAACAGACTGTAAAACAAAACTTCTGGCCGAAACTGCAACAAAATCTCGCCCGCATTCCCTTTGCTGAGGACGTCGTTGCAGCTTGGTATTGCGCCAATGACACAAAAACCCCGCTGAAGGTCAAGGGCACACTGGTTGCAGCCTTGGCTTATTTTATCCTGCCCTTTGACGTGATCCCCGACGTTATATTGGGTTTGGGTTTCACCGATGATTTGGCTGTCTTGATGACCGCAATGGCCTTGGTGCGAAACCACGTGACAGATGACCACCGTAACCGTGCTCATGAAACAATCGACGGTTTGCGCAAAGCTGCAACCGTTAATACGTCGACATGATCGGCTTTTGCATTTTGCTCAGTCACTGCTAATCCCGCATTATGGCTGAACCGGAACCCGAAAATTCAATTTCATTGTCTCAGCTCGCCTGGGAGACATTCAAGCGCTTGGGAGCAGACGAGGCCATACCCCTCGCGGGCAATATCGCCTTTCGCATGATGTTTTCGGTGTTTCCGTTTTTGATCTTTCTGACCGCGCTGGCAGGATTTATCGGCAGCGAAGACTGGGTCGAACATACTGTTCAGCTGCTGTTAAGCGTGGCACCGGAGAAAATAGTGGCCCCTGTGGCGCGCGAAATCCGCTCGATTCTGCTGGTGCCGCGTGTCGACTTTCTCAGCCTTGGTGCCTTGCTGACAATCTGGAGTGCCATGGCGGGCGTGGACTCGGTGCGGGTCTGCCTCAATCGCGCCTATGACGTTTCAGAAACCCGAAAAACTTGGCAGCTTTACCTGCTGAGCGTTCTAGGTGTCATTGGCAGCGCGGTGCTCTTTCTCGCATTGTCTATATTGGTGGTGATTTATCCGGTTTTTGTGCGGATTGTCACAGATGTAACTGGAAATTTCCCGTCGCAGTTCGTGAATGTCGAGCAATGGCGTTATCCTCTTGCCATCCTCCTGATGTTGATTGGCGTCCATGCTGCACACAGGCTGCTGCCTGCAAAACGGTTGACCTTCCGCCACGTGCTGCCCGGCGTATGGTTTACGGTGATCTGCTGGATGATCATGTCTTACGCCTTTTCGATCTGGCTCACCCGTTTCAACAGCTTCACATCCACTTATGCGTCACTCTCTGGCATTTTCATTATCATGTTCTTTGTCTACCTTGCAGCCCTCGTGCTCATTGCGGGAGGAGAACTGAACCGGGTTCTGGAACTCGTGCGTCTGAACCACCTTGGTCAGAAAGCAGTTGTTAACTCAGTACTCAAATAATCCGGGATACTTGGGCTGTTGTTCAATTTATTGGTAAAGTGGAATTGTTAGCATGAGCCAAGGATACAACGATCATGAACGATTTCATCGACTTCACATTTCACTTTTGGAAGGATTTTTCGGCATGGAATCCGCCTGAGATTGCACTTTATACCATGTGGGGCTTCGGTATTGTATCGGCCTGGATCATCACCCGATTTGCAACTGCGTCTCCGTTGTTTGTGGGCCCGATCAGTTTCATTGCCCTGACATTTGGAGCAATGCTCGCAAACTTTGTCGCTCGTTCCCAGGTCTTGATGGGCACCAATGACTTGCAGAAAGCCCTGTTGTTTACAGTAGCAGGACATGCCGTGGCGGCAATCATCCTGTTGGCAACTTTCAAGGTTGGCCACAAAAGCTTTGCGAAATAAATAGTCTGTCGCAAACACTGCAGCTTTGCATGCCTAACCTGTGTTCCTTGACTTTCCCAACTGTTTCAGCTTTATCACCCCGAAATCCCGGTTGAAATTGTCATCCGGGACCATTGCGCTGTCCGAGGGTGACCCCGGTTTGTTTGCAAACCAATGATGGAAAGTCTGCTTTTTCAACGGGTTACGAAAGCAGCTCCAAAGGGTGCGCGGGAATAAGGAAGAAAAAATGTACGCAGTTATCAAGACTGGCGGAAAGCAATATCGCGTTGCCGCCAATGACAAAATTCTGATCGAAAAGCTCGAAGGTGCCGCCGGAGACCAAGTTACGTTCGAACACGTGCTCATGGTTGCCAACGGCGATGCCATTGATATTGGTGCGCCAATTGTATCAGGTGCCACCGTGGTTGGTGAAATTGCCGCCCAGGAAAAGGCCGATACGGTCTACATTTTCAAGAAGCGCCGCCGCAAGCATTATCGCAGGCGTAACGGTCACCGGCAGTTGCTGACGTCTGTGACCATCACCGACATTCTGACAGGTGGTGCAAAGCCAGCTGCAAAGGCAAAGTCTGAAAAGCCAGTTGCGAAAGCAAAAACTGAAAAGCCTGCCACCGTTGCCACACTCGCTGCAACACCAGCCTCAGCTGCTGGTGATGACATCTCTTTGATCGGTGGCATTGGCCCCAAGATGGAAGCTGGTATGCGAGAACTTGGTTATCATACCTTCGCAGCCATCGCCGCCATGAGCGCTGATGACATCGAAAAGGCTGAAACCCACCTGAAGCAAAAGGGTCGTTTTGCCCGTGAAGAATGGATTGAACAGGCCAAGGAACTCTTGGACGGCAAGCCACCTCGCGCCAAATCTGACCGCGCACGTTCATAATTGAAATCCAGAGGAGTTTGATCCATGGCACATAAAAAAGCAGGCGGTTCATCCCGCAACGGTCGTGACACCGCAGGTCGACGTCTCGGCGTAAAGTTGTTCGGCGGCCAAGCAGCAATTCCCGGCAACATCATCATCCGTCAGCGCGGCACCAAAGTGCATCCGGGCACGGGCGTTGGCATCGGCAAGGACCACACCATTTATGCAATGGTCGCAGGTGTAGTTGAATTCCGCGGCACCAAAGGAAACAAGCAACTGGTCTCAGTTGTGACAGCCAAGGCTGCTGAATAAGCTTCATCACAAATTTCAATTTGTGTTTGACAGGGGAGCAAGGCAACTTGCTCTCCTGCTTTGTTTTGGAGGCGTGCTTGGATAGTATTATCGAAACGACACGATTGTTGTTACGCCCGCTCAAATCTTCCGACGCGCGCGCAATCGCAGATAAAATCGACAATTACGAGATCAGCAAAAACCTGTCTCGCGTTCCCTATCCCTATCATTTATCAGATGCCGAGGAATTTCTCGACTGGGCCTTGCAGCTTGACCATCGTTCGGATTTTCGGGTGATCAGTCTAAAAGCCCAGCCGGACGCGCTCATCGGACTGATCAGCTATGACTGGCAGCAGAGAGCTGAACTGGGCTATTGGCTGATCCAGGAGCACTGGAGCAAGGGCCTGATGACCGAAGCCGCCCGTGCCATGGTGGAACTGGCTTTCACGAAGTCTAACCTCGAAAGGCTGTCATCCTGCTATTTCAATGAAAACCCGGCTTCCGGAAAGGTTCTGGCTCACGCAGGCTTCGAAGTTGTGAGCCAGTGCACGCAGTACTCATAATCCCGCGGCGAAAACGTTCCCGTGACGATGGTCGAACTGACGCGTGCAAAATGGTACAATAAAAAAGCCGCCGTTTAACGGGCGGCTTTTGAGTTCTATCGAACAACGATCAAAACACGCGGTTCACGTAACCGCGCACCATCGAACGGCGGCCAAGACCGCCATTGTGCTTCGATGCCGCCAATCTCAAATTGCCATGCGATGACCGCATGGCCATTGACAGATGCTTTAAGCCAAATTGGATATTCGTTGATGCATTGAGCAACGCACCACAATTACCACGAAAGCCAATTCCGCGCGCAGTGGCGCACTTCAGTTGATAAACGCCATATTCACCGGCAGACCCGCGCGCACGCGGATTATAGCCTGACTCAACTTGCGCAATACGAAGCGCAAACCATGTTGGCACGCCATAACGGGGCGCCATTGACTTGATCATAGCAACAACATTGCCACGTCCACGTGGCACGCCGGCAGAAATAGCGAGAGCCGCGCGCGAATGAGCACGCTTGCCCGACAAGCGGCCAGCATAGGCCATACGCACATGCTTGTTCGAGACTTTGTGAACTGAAGCATAACGATGCGTCTTCACATGAACCTTCGGTGCGCATGTGCCATAGTCGCCGCAGTTTTCCGCTTGGGCGGCACCAGCCAGAACGGCGGTGGCAATAAAGACCGCAGAAAGTCCGGCCAATAGTTTCATCTTCATCTGTGTTTTATCCTTACGTTTTCAGACAGGTCGCCAACTTCGGGGAAGCGAAAATTCGCCTCCTCGTTCCTCAACGACCGCCGTTGTCAGGGAAGGAGGTCCGTTAAACGGTCAAATGTGGCGAGAATGTGTTTCAGCCAAAACTAATTCTGGGCGATATTGCTTCAAAATCAAGGACTTGATTCAAGGTTTAAATGCACATTGTCAATTGCTTGAATCAATCTCTCAGTTCACTCTTGAGAAGCGTGAAAGCTAATTCTTCAACTTCGCAACAACTTCATGTATGCACGCGCGAGACAAACAGGACGACACGATGAAATTTCTCGACGAAGCAAAAATTTACGTTCGCGCAGGAAACGGTGGTGCCGGTGCTGTGTCGTTCCGTCGTGAGAAATTCATCGAATACGGTGGACCAGATGGCGGTGACGGCGGCACCGGTGGCGACGTCTGGGTAGAAGCCGCAAACGATCTCAACACCCTGATTGACTATCGCTATCAGCAACATTTCAAGGTGCGCACCGCAGGCCATGGCATGGGCCGCTTGCGTGCGGGCAACTCGACCGAAGACATCGTGCTGAAAGTTCCGGCTGGCACCGAAATTGTCGATGAGAACGGCGAGACAGTGCTGGCCGACTTGGCAACTCCTGGCCAGCGTTACCGTGTGGCCAAAGGCGGCAACGGTGGTTTCGGCAACCACTATTTCAAATCCGCCACCAACCGATCACCTACCCACGCCAACCAAGGCCAGGAGGGTGAGGAGCGCTGGATCTGGCTGCGTCTCAAACTCATCGCTGACGCAGGAATTATAGGCCTGCCAAACGCCGGAAAATCTACGCTATTGTCAGTGGTTTCAGCAGCACGCCCGAAAATCGCTGATTACCCTTTCACGACCTTGCATCCGCAATTGGGTGTGGTGCGCGCCAATGAAAACAGCTTCGTTCTCGCCGATATTCCAGGCTTGATCGAAGGCGCACATGAAGGTGCTGGCCTTGGCGTGCGTTTCCTCGGCCACGTCGAACGCTGTGCCATTCTCATTCACATGATTGATGTGACAGGCGATGATCCCGTAGTGGCCTATCGCACCGTGCGCAACGAGTTGAAGGAGTACAGCGAACTTCTGGCTGCAAAGCCGGAGATCGTATGCTTCAACAAGGTTGATGCGATTGATGAAAAGTCCTTGGCAAAGAAACTCAAGAGCTTCGAGACCAAGATCAAGATCACCCCCACTTTGATTTCTGCAGCCACGTCGAAAGACACAGGCAAGCTCATGAGCAAGATCATGACCATTGTCACCAAGGCCAATACCCGTGGCTTTGCGGCGGCAAAACCCGCGGAGGCGTGGAAACCGTGATCAACCGTCTGGCAAAAGCCAAGCGTATTGTCATCAAGGTTGGATCAGCGCTTCTCGTCGAACAAAAATCTGGCACAGTAAAACAGGCGTGGCTCACCTCGCTTGTCGATGATCTGGCACAGCTGAAAGCCAAGGGAGCCGATATCATTCTTGTGTCGTCGGGTGCCATTGCGCTGGGACGCTTCAAATTGGGTTTCGCCAAAGGCAAACTAGAACTGCCGCAGAGTCAGGCCGCCGCCGCCGTAGGCCAGATAGCATTGGCTCAAGCTTGGGCTGAAGAGCTAAAGGCCCGCGATATCGTTGCGGCACAAATCCTGGTCACACTCAACGACACCGAAGAACGCCGCCGCCATTTGAATGCCAGAGCAACTTTGACAACACTGCTGGCGCAAGGCGCAGTTCCAGTGATCAACGAGAACGATACCGTTGCCACATCCGAAATCCGCTATGGCGATAACGACAGGTTGGCCGCCCGCGTCGCCTCCATGATGTCGGCAGACTGCCTTGTGTTGTTGTCCGACATTGACGGACTCTATTCGGCACCACCCGATCAGAAAGGTGCGGAATTCATTTCCGAAGTCAGAGAGATCACACCCGAAATCGAAGCCATGGCGGGAAAGCCCATCAGCGGCCTGGGTTCAGGCGGCATGATCACCAAGATTGAAGCAGCAAAAATAGCACTGGGTGCAGGCTGCAACATGGTGATTGCCTCTGGCCACGCGCCACATCCATTGAAGCGTATCACCGACGGCGAACGCGTCACATGGTTCACCGCCTCCGCTTCGCCTTTGCAATCGCGCAAGCGCTGGATCGCCGGAAGCCTGCAACCCGTGGGTCGCTTGGTCATTGATGAAGGTGCCAAGGGTGCCCTGCTCAAAGGCAAAAGCCTTTTGCCAGCAGGGGTCAAAGACATCATCGGCCTCTTTGGCCGTGGCGATACTGTGAGTATCGTGGCACAAGATGGCCTGGAAGTGGCACGCGGTATGGTGGCTTACGACTCAGGTGACGCGCAGAAAATCAAAGGCCTGAAGTCAGCCGAGATCATGCGGGTCTTGGGTGCTGCTGGCCGCGACGAAATTATCCATCGCGACGACCTCGTGATGATGACGGGAGAGAAGTAATGTTGGATGTGATGCAAGACCTGGGGAAGCAGGCACGGCGCGCCGCGCGCAGCCTTGCCACATCACCAGCCTCACAACGCAACACTGCCCTTCACGCCATGGCAAAAGCCATTCGCGCCAATGCCAAAATCATTTTTGCTGCCAACAGTCGGGACCTTGAGGCCGCACGACAGAAGGATTTGAAATCATCGTTTCTCGACCGTCTGACTTTAACGCCGGAGCGCATTGAAGCCATGGCAGTTGGGCTCGAGGATATTGCAGCCCTGCCCGATCCCGTTGGTAAAGTGCAGGCAAAATGGACGCGTCCCAATGGCATGGAAATTTCGCGGGTCGCGGTTCCCATCGGTGTCATCGGCATCATTTTTGAAAGTCGGCCCAATGTGACGGCAGATGCTGGTGCGCTGTGCTTGAAGTCCGGCAACGCCGCCATTTTGCGCGGAGGCTCCGACAGTTTTCAGTCCTCAACCGCCATTGCCAATTGCCTGTCACGCGGACTCGTTGGAGCAGGCTTGGACGCCAATTGCATTCAAATGGTGCCCACACCAGATCGTGCGGCAGTAGGTGATATGTTGACAGGCCTTAATGGCAATATCGATCTCATCGTGCCCCGTGGCGGCAAAAGCCTTGTGGCTCGGGTGCAGTCCGATGCACGCGTACCCGTGTTCAGCCACCTCGAGGGCATCTGCCATGTATTCGTGGACCGCGATGCAGATTCGGCCATGGCCAACACAATCGTATTGAACGCCAAGATGCGCCGCACCGGTGTCTGTGGATCGGCCGAAACCATTCTGGTGGACAAGTCCATCGCCGACAGGGCTTTGCCCCTGTTGATTCTTACATTAATGGACGCAGGCTGCGAAATTCGCGGTGATGCAGCCGTCATGAAATTTGATACCCACATCAAACCTGCAACAGAAGACGACTGGCACACCGAATATCTCGACGCCATCGTCTCCATGAAAGTGGTCGATGGAGTCCAGGCGGCAATGGACCACATTGCAAAATACGGCTCGCAGCACACAGACTCAATCATCACCGGCAACGCCGCCACGGCAGAGATATTCCTCAACACCGTCGACTCCGCCATCGTCCTCCACAACGCCTCTACCCAATTTGCCGACGGTGGTGAGTTTGGATTCGGCGCTGAAATTGGCATTGCCACCGGCAAGATGCATGCGCGCGGTCCTGTCGGCGTGGAACAATTGACCACCTTCAAATATCAGGTGCGCGGCACCGGACAAATCCGGCCCTGATGTTGCGCCTGCCACCAGTAGGTTCTGGCCAACGCATCGGGCTTTTCGGTGGGTCTTTTAATCCCGCACACCGTGGTCACTTTATGGTGGCACTTTATGCCTTGAAGCAATTGAAGCTGGATTGGGTCTGGTGGCTGGTGTCACCGCAAAACCCACTGAAAGATCCGTCAATCATCGACGAATATGACAAGCGGCTCGCCTATACCCGCCGCATCGCAAAACATCCGCGCTTCATCGTCACTGACATCGAACAACAGATGCACACACGCTACACTGAGGAGACTCTGCGTCGTCTGATAGCAGTCAGCGGCAATACAGAATTCGTCTGGATCATGGGTGCCGACAGTTTGGCCTCACTGCACCGCTGGCATCATTGGCTCGCCATTGCCGACATGGTGCCAATGGCCGTGCTCGCCAGACCGGGCTATTCGATCAAAGCTTTGCGTGGTGTGGCCGCCACAAGATTTGCATCACATCGCGTCTCGCCGCCAGCAAGTGTTGTCGGTGCCAAGACGCCCGCTTGGACTTTCATCACCATGCCACTGCGCAAGGAGAGCTCGACTGCCATCCGCAAGCGCCGCAAAACCACAGCTTGAAGCTGAAGCCCTCACCACGTAAAAGACCTTAAATTCATTTATCCCATCGAAGGACGACGACCCTGAAAAAGCCAGTCAAGAAGACCGCAAAGAAAATCGCCAAGAATGCAATAAAGCCCGCTGCAAAAGCGAAGGCTCCGGCGAAGAAGGCTGTTGTGAAAAAATCTGCTGCGAAAAAGCCAGCCGCCAAAAAATTCGTCAAGGCTCCGGTCAAAAAAGTTGCAGCAAAAAAAGTGGCTGCCAAAAAAATCTCTGTAAAGAAGCCTGCAGCAAAAAAAGCTGTTGCCAAAAAACCAGTCGCTGCAAAAGCTCCGGTCCGTAAAATCACGAAGGCAAAGACCAGAGCGCCCGTAGCCAAACTTGCCGCGAAGAAAGTTACATCCAGAAAAACTGTAGCTATTGCCACTCCGATCAAAAAGCCGGTTGCTGTCAAAACCCAAACCAAAACTGCTGAACGCAAAGCCAAGCGTGAAGCCAAGGCGGCGACGGCTCCAGCGAAAAAGGTTAGGGCTGCAAAGCCGGTTGCACCATCTTGGCCACCCCTCATTATGGCACTGTTGAACCAGCTTGATGATGCGAAAGCCGAAGAAGTGATCGCTATGGATCTCAGTGAAAAATCCACCATCGCCGACACCATGGTGGTGGCATCAGGTCGCTCCGGCCGTCACGTCAACGCAATTGCGGATCAGGTGGTGGAAGCACTCGCCAAGCACGGCCTCAAGAACATCCGAATTGAAGGCGTGCCGCAATGTGACTGGGTGCTGGTTGATGCAGGCGATGTGATAGTGCATGTGTTCCGTCCGGAAGTGCGCAGCTTCTATAATCTCGAAAAGCTCTGGGCCGCCAACGTTCCGGAATGAAGCTCGGCATCGCCGCCATTGGTCTTCTGAAGGCCGGCCCTGAAAAGGAATTGGCTGCTGACTACGAGCAGCGCGTTTCAGGGCTGGGCCGCACCGCAGGTCTCACCGGATTTGCCGTGCAGGATTGGGCGGAGTCCAAGGCCCCAACTGCCGATTTGCGGAAAGTCGAGGAAGCCAAGCGCCTGTGGTCGGCCGTTCCCGCAGACGGCTTGGCCATAGTCCTGGATGAACGCGGCAAGGCGCCCACAAGTTCAGAGTTCGCAAAATTGCTGCAACAACAAGCGGAAGCAGGTACAAAACAGTTGCACTTCCTCATTGGTGGACCAGACGGACACGCCGCCGAAAGTCGCGCCAAAGCCTTCAAAACCTTAAGCTTCGGCCCCATGACCTTTCCGCACCGCCTCTTGCGCGTCATGCTGCTCGAACAAATTTACCGGGCAGTCACCATTATCGTCAATCATCCCTACCATCGGGCCTGATTCCTTTTTCTTGTTTTGGCCCCAATTTCAACACCAGTGCAGGCCATTTTTCCGATCATGAATTTGCTTCGTAGCCTGAGTGCGCTCAGCCTGATTGCCCTCATGGCGCAGGCTCCACTCGCCATGGCCGAAGAGCCGCAACTGGAAGACTTGGCCAAGGTTGAAAATGAGCTCGCCACTTCTGCCACGCGGCAGGCTGAGTTAATGGCGGAAGCAAAGGTCGCTGTTGAGGAACAAGACCAACTCTCCAGCCAACTTGTGACGCTTGCGGAAACAGCAGCGGTGCAAGAGCGCGAACTGGCAACGGTTGAAAAGCGCCAATCCAAACTTAAAACCGAAATTGCAGCCATCAATTTGGATCTTGCGGGTAAGCAGGATGTGATTTCTGAAATTCTCGCAGGCCTCCAACGCTTGGCTCAAAATCCGCCACCTGCGCTTGTTGTGGCACCTGATGATGTACTGGGTGCGTTGCGGGGTGCCATGCTGTTCGGAACCATCGTGCCGGAATTGCGCGTCGCCGCTCAGGCGCTACATGACCAATTGGCTGATCTCAAATCCTTGCGCGAAAAATTCGAGATTGAAGCCAAACAATACGACGAAGCGCTTGTAGCGTTGAACGCCTCCCGCTCCGACATCAACAAGCTCATCACCGAGAAAAAGGCGCTGGCCCTGTCCTCAAAAAAGGAACTGGAATTTGAGCAGAAGCGCGCCGAAGAGTTGGCCGCAAAGGCCATCAGCCTGAAGCAACTCTTGGCGGCACTTGCCGAAGACAAAGCCATCGCCGAAGCCAAACAATCAGCCGAAGCCAAGGCTCGCGCCGAAGCAGAACGCCTTGCCGAAGAAAAAGCCGCCCTGCCGCAAATGGCCTTCTCCAAATCCCAGGGCCAGATTGATTTTCCCGCTCAAGGCCAAATCGTCAGACGTTTCGGCGACAACTCAGGCCTTGGAACCAGACTTGACGGAATTGTGATAGCCACAGCAAAACAAGCGCAAGTCACCTCTCCGGTCACTGGAAAAATTGAGTTTTCCGGCAAATTCCGCTCTTATGGCCAGATGGTCATCATCAATCCGGGAGAAGGCTATCTTGTACTTCTCGCTGGTTTGGAGCAAACCCAAGCCACTCATGGGCAATCCGTCAAGGCAGGTGAACCCGTAGGAACAATGGGAAGCAAGCCAGGCCCAATGGCCACATCAAATGGCATCACAAATAAGATAAACCCTGTGCTATATGTTGAGTTCAGGAAAAACGGAGACCCCGTCGACCCCAATCCTTGGTGGATCGGCATCAGACAAGAGGCAATGAGATGAAGTTGAATTCGACAATGCGTGCAACAGGTTTGGTTTTGGCAGGCGCTGTTTCAGCCGCCGTATTGATGCAAGCCTGGGGCGGCGCCAGTGCGGCCACCAGCAAAGCTGATACTTACAAGTTGCTCGGCCTCTTTGGTGACGTGTTTGACCGCGTACGCGCTGACTATGTCGAAGTGCCCGACGAGAAAAAAATGATCGAGAATGCCATCAACGGCATGCTCACCTCGCTTGATCCACATTCCAGTTACATGGACGCTTCCAGCTTCCAGGACATGAACGAAAAGACCCGTGGCGAATTCGGCGGCCTCGGCATTGAAGTCACCATGGAAAATGGTTTGGTCAAGGTTGTAGCGCCTTATGATGGTACACCCGCCGCCAAGGCTGGCATTCAGGCCAATGATTTGATCGCCAAGATCGACGGTGCCGAAGTGCAGGGCCTGACCTTGAACGAAGCAGTCGACAAAATGCGCGGCGCCATTGGTTCGCCTGTCAATCTAATGATCGTTCGCAAGGGCATCGACCCCTTCGATGTCAAAGTTGTTCGCGATATCATCAAGGTCGAATCGGTGAAATTCAACATGGAAGGCGATGACGTGGGTTATATCCGCATGTCGTCCTTCACCGAGCAATCGGACATCGGCCTCACCAAGGCGATTGCCGAACTCGACAAGAAATCCAATGGCAAGATCAAGGGCTATATTCTCGACCTTCGTAACAACCCGGGCGGCCTGTTGCTGCAGGCTGTGTCGGTCTCGGATGCTTTCCTTGAAAAGGGCGAAGTCGTTTCAACCCGTGGCCGCAACCCTGAAGATGTGGAACGCCACAACGCCCAGAAGGGCGATCTCACGGGGGGTAAGCCAGTGGTTCTCCTGATCAACGGTGGCTCAGCCTCGGCCTCTGAAATCGTTGCAGGTGCCCTGCAGGACCACAAACGTGCCACACTCATCGGCACCCGTTCCTTCGGCAAGGGTTCAGTTCAGACCATCATTCCACTTGGCAATGACGGTGCCATTCGTCTCACCACACAACGTTATTACACGCCATCAGGCCGCTCCATCCAGGCCAAGGGCATTGATGCTGACATCGTCATCGAACAACCATTGCCACCCGAATTGATCGGCAAGAACGTGTCAACTGAAGGCGAAGCCAATCTGCGCGGCCATATCACCAACGAAGGTGGTGGTGACGAAGGCGGCGGCTCTTCAGCTTATGTGCCGGAAGACCGCACCAAGGACGTGCAGTTGAAAGCCGCCATTGACCTGTTGCACG
>CAXTLE010000023.1:0-19313 GCA_964244855.1 uncultured Aestuariivirga sp.
AAGTTACCCTCCCGGTATAGTTATAAACTTAGCAAGAGGAGATCAACATGCTCAATGCCATTCCCGACAGTATAGTGCCTGCATCTGTTATTTACATGATGGTGATCCGATAGCTGTCTCCAATCATGTATCCCAACAAAGCTTCACAAAGCATGGTCAACTAATCGCCCGGTTGCACAGTTCATCAATTACGGATGCTTTAAGATATACGGATGCTTTAAGATATTGTCGAAATCAGCCAACAAACAGCGCGGGTCAGCGCGCTTCATCAAGAAAATTGCAGGTTTCAGCAGCTATGTTGATTTCGGTCAGATCTTGCCCATAAGCATAAGAACGACAACGATAACCAACAGCAGGCCAAGGCCGCCTGACGGTCCATATCCCCAATTGCGGCTGTGCCCCCAACTTGGCAATGCGCCAAGGAGAATAAGAACAAGAATAACGATAAGAATCGTGCTGACCATGGAAATTCACCTCGATGTGTGTCCGGACCCATACCGAACTCGTTCATCAACGTGTGAAATTCAATCTAGTTCCTTTGCAGACTGTTTAAAATGCTGGCGGATTTTTTATCCGGACCAAAATTTTCAGCATCACGCGGATTGAGCAATTCTGCCAGTTTCACGCGGGCCCGGTTCACACGACTCTTGATTGTACCAACTGCCACGGAGCAAATCTCAGCAGCTTCCTCGTATGAAAAACCAGAAGCCCCCACAAGAATTATCGCTTCACGCTGATCTTCCGGTAGTTTTTCCAGCGCCACGCGAAGATCTGCCATGTCGAGATGACCATGTTGCTCAGCATGAACCGCTACTTTTCCAGAATAAAAACCGTCGGCGTCTTCAACTTCCCGCTTCCGCTTGCGGATTTGACTGTAAAATTCGTTGCGTAAAATTGTAAAAAGCCAAGCTTTCATATTTGTGCCCGGCTCGAAACTGTCGTGGTGCTTCCAGGCCTTCATCAGTGTTTCCTGCACCAAGTCGTCCGCCCTGTCTCCACGCGCCGTGAGAGATAGACCAAACGCCCGCAAACTCGGAATGGCGGCGATGATATGTTCGCGAAATTCTACAGATATCGCCATTGCAAATCTTCTCAATCACGCTTCTTGGACGACGACGCGGCAGCTTCCAGCTGATTGAGCAAATCCATGAACCGATCAGGCACTGGCTGCTCTGCTACAGCATCATAATATTTTCGCAACCGTTGCCCGATCAGGTCGGAGACTTCAGGCTTGGCAGGTGAACTGGTCATTTTTTCCATCTTTACGTCGGCTTTCTTTTTGGTCCGACCCTTTTGATTATCTGCATCAACCATGAATCACCTGAATGAAACGCCGTTTCGCACAATACGAAAGCAATTCATCCATTTTGAACGGCTTAAGCTGTCCCCACAATGCAAAATTGGAAAAAAAGTTCCATTTGTAAAAAATTCTTTGCGATGCTGGAACCAACAGGTAGTCTTCGCGTTAAGTGTCACGTTTATGTCCGGGAATAGTCTGGCATAATACAACAAACAGGAAGTCGCATGAAACTTGCAGCGAATATTGCACCTCATTTGCCATTTTTGCGGCGTTTTTCAAGGGCTCTGACGGGAAGTCAAACCAGCGGCGACGCTTATGTGGCCGCATTATTGGAAGCTTTGATCGCTGACCCATCCAAATTTGAGACAGAGCCCAGCATTCGTATATCACTTTACCGAACCTATTGCAGACTTTGGGAATCTATTTCTCTGAATGTCAAGTCTCCCAGTTTCGTGGGAAGTTTTGAAGCAACAGCACAGCGACAGCTGGCCAATATTGCTCCGCTTGCGCGTGAGACGTTTTTGTTGATGGCTATTGAAGGATTTACAAAAGCGGAGATGGCTTTGATCCTGTCCAAGTCTGCCCCGGAAGTCGACGGCTTGCTTGCGCAGGCGTCGCAGAGCATTTTGAACCAGGTCGCCACCGACGTGATGATCATAGAGGACGAGCCCATCATCGCTATGGACTTGGAAGCCTTGCTAGAAAGCCTTGGTCACCGTGTCACTGGTGTGGCGCGCACAGAAAAAGAAGCCTTGCATTTAGCGTCTACCAAACGCCCCAGTCTCATACTTGCCGACATTCAGTTGGCGGATGGCAGTTCAGGCATAGATGCGGTGAATCGTATTTTGGAAACATTTACGGTCCCAGTCATTTTCATCACCGCGTTTCCAGAACGCCTTTTGACCGGTGAGAAGCCCGAACCGGCCTTTTTGATCACCAAGCCCTTTATGCCCGACATGGTCAAGGCCGTGGTCAGTCAAGCCTTGTTTTTCGATGCACAAATTGATGTTGCGGCATAAGGCGGAACATCTGGCTGCTCTATAACGTTCTGCTGTTGATCAGGTTTTTAAGCCTGTAAATATAAGGGCAGGAGTGTACACATGGATTGGGATCGCATCGAAGGAAACTGGAAAGAAATACAGGGGCAAGCCAAGCAACAGTGGGGCAAACTCACAATCGATGATTTGACCATAATCAACGGCCGTCGCGAAGAACTCGAGGGTACTCTACAAAATCTCTACGGATACGCGGAAGACGCGGTAAAAATCGAAGTCGATAACTGGCTTGGCAGAATGTAAACGGAAAGAATCACTGAAAATAAGTGAGAGGCTGGTTTGTACGACCTGCCTCTCTTTTTATGTCGTAAGTTCGAGCGTAATCTTCCTTGCACCTTTATCACACAGCTGTATGACAAATTCGTTTGGCCCAACAACTGTAACGTCGCCCTGTTCCAAATGTTCTATTGCGCTGCCGCGCCGCACAGTTAATTGATACCCGGAGGAGCCAAATTGGATTGTCGCCTCAAAAGACGTCCAAACCGATGGGATGCACGGCTTCACCCGAAGCATGTTACCTTCTCGCGTAATTCCCAAAATGGCTTCGATTCCTGCGCGATACATCCACCCGGCTGATCCAGTATACCAAGTCCAACCACCCCGCCCCACATGTGGGTTAACTGAATAGACATCAGCGGCAATGACATATGGTTCCACACGGTAGTTCCGTGCATCAGCTTCAGTAAGTGCGTGATTGATTGGATTGATTATTGAAAACAACTCATATGCACGATCAGCCTGTAGCAGATCTGCAAATGCAAAGATCGACCAGATCACACCATGCGTATATTGCCCACCATTCTCGCGAATACCTGCTGGATAAGCTTTGACATAACCCGGCTCCTGCTCAGTCTGGTCAAAAGGTGGCGTAAACAACAACGCCAATTTGTCGGATTGTCTGACCAGGTGCTTGTGAGATTCATCCATGGCCATGCGGGCGCGCTCTGGCGATGCCCCGCCAGACAATACCGCCCACGACTGCGCTATGGCATCAATGCGGCATTCATCACTCGTGTTTGAACCAAGTGCAGTACCGTCATCATAATAGCCGCGGCGATACCAGGCACCATCCCAACCATGGGTTTCCAACGCCATATTCAATTGCTCGACATGGGACTTCCATTTTGCCACATGCGTTACGTCGTTCCGCGAATGCGCAATTGCGCTGAAAGATTTCAAAGTCGAAAGCAGGAACCAACCAAGCCATATACTTTCGCCCTTTCCGCCTTCACCCACCCTGTTCATGCCATCATTCCAGTCACCAGTTCCCATCAGCGGCAGTCCGTGCTCTCCAATTGCAAGGCTCTTTTCCAGCCCGCCTACGCAATGGTCGTAGAGCGACGATGTCTCTTCGGCGATTGCAGGTTGAAAAAATGCATCATGTTCTCCGGGCATCAATGTTTGCCCTTCAAGGTAACCGACGGTCTCGTCAAGAATGCTACTATCTCCAGTCACCTTGACATAATGTTCGACGCAGTGAGCAAGCCAAACAGTGTCATCGGAAATGCGCGTCCGGACACCCATACCTGTTGAAGGCAACCACCAGTGTTGAAAATCCCCATCAATAAACTGCCGGGCGGAGGCTCTTAAAATGTGTTCTCGGGCAATTTCGGGCCGCGTAAATGTAAGGGCAAGCGAGTCTTGCAGTTGGTCCCTGAAGCCATAGGCGCCACTGGCCTGATAGAAACCTGACCTCGCCCACATGCGGCATGCAAGGGTCTGGTACTGCATCCAGCCGTTCAACAGAATATCAAGCGAACGATCTGGTGTTTTTACCTGCACTCCATCAAGTGTTTTGTACCAGTATTGATTGACATCAGCCAATACGCTTTCAACACTAACGGTCCGGTAACGCTCAATAAGTGCGCGCGCATCGTTCAGTGATTGGGCTGCACCAAGAGTAATGTTCAACTCACGCGTCTCCCCCGCCGCAAATGTAAAGCTGGTCTGAAGTGCGGCACATGGATCAAGGCCCGCTCCTGTCCAGTTTGAAAGCTTTTTTCCAGGTTGCAGCCCGTGCGGCTGTGACAGGGATCCATGATCACCAAGAAACTCCCGCCTGTCAGCGGTCCACCGTCTTTGCGCGCCGCCCATGTCGACAAAAGTGATTTCCTGATTGTCACGAATTTTCCAGGGATTGCGCGCCAGCAAAGCGCCAGTCTTTTCTTCAATGGAAGTTGTAATGAAAGGTGCGGAGGAGGCTCGCGCCGAGCCCAAGACCCATTCAACAAAATGCGTGAACACCAATGTACGTGCGCGCGTGCTGTCATTGGTCACCTTCAGACGGGAAATCTTGATCGGATCCCCGAGCGGTACCAATTGCAATAGTTCAATTCTGAGGAGATGCACATTCCGCTCAAACACCGTGTAACCAAAGCCATGACGGGCCACATGTGTACCTTGACCAGATCGCATCGGCATCAAGGTAGGTGAGATCAAGGCACCACTTTGCTCATCACGAATATAAAACACTTCGCCGGGGCGGTTCTCCACCGCGTCATTGGTCCAGCCTGAAAGCTGGTTTTCGCGTGAATTCCCATACCACGTATAACCGCCACCCGCCGCACCACACTGGAAGCCAAAAGAAGGATTGGCAACAACATTGATCCATGGTGCAGGCGGCATGCGCTGGCTGCCGAGTACAGTTACATATTCGCGGCCTTTCGCCCCAAACCCACCGTAGCCATTAAAAAACTCCAGTGCGTCGATATTGACCGAAACTGCAGCAGAACGGGGTTCCGCTGACAAAAGGTAAGTCTCATTTGTGGTGGGTACGCGCACGCGTGCAATTTGATCAATCAGGCTGCCGCGACGACCGTAAAGCACAACACGGGCAACCGCCGGTAACACACGCAATGTTTCCGGTGCAACCAGATCAGCACGCAGAACATAAACCTTCCCTGTTTCATCCATCACATTCAGCTTGCGTACATGTTCTTCGATCGCGCTTTGTAAATCCTGAACGTAAGACGACATCCGGTCATTCAGAATAACGATATCAACCGACAAGCCCTTTGCTTTCCAGTATTGGAAGGCCTGCAAAATCTGATGCACAAGATCAATGTCTTCCACATCATCCATGCGCAGCAACAAGATTGGTCTGTCGCCAGAAATCCCATGTGGCCATAGCGCCGACTGCGACCCCATGTTTTGTGCCAGTACCAATGGTGAGCTTCGCAAACTCTCATTGGTGTAGATCAAATGGCTTGCAAGCGTCTGGAAGGCATTGGCCAAAACATTATCAATGTTAAGGTGACGCAGCTGTATTTGTGCTTGGGTCCACGCCAGCATCGCTGCACGACCATAAGCCATAGGCTGCCGGTGCCGATCAACAAGATCAAGCACTTCTTCGCGAGATGATGAAACTACGGTCCACAGCGTACAACGCACTAAAGTGCCTGCTGGAATTCTAAATCGTAACCGCAGCGCAAAAATCGGATCAAGAACAGCACCAACGGTATTGGACAGTTTGTCCAGGCTTTGGAACGCAGCGGGTGACCGAACGTCATTTCCCACACCAATAAAGCGTCCACGGTCTGTTTCGAACTCTATTCCGCCCACGGTCTGACCTTGCGTCAGCACAAACTGCGCAACCCACACCTCTTTATCATGTGGTGACCTCCGCCTCCTGGTGGCCAACAACGCCTCATGCTCCGGAACATATTCTGTCATAACAAACATTTTCGAAAACGCCGGATGCGCAATATCAGAAGCCGCATTCGCCAACACCAGCTCGGCATAGGACGTCAATTCAATGTCGCGCGACATCAGTCCACTGTTGGTAATGGTGACACGCCGGGCTTCCGAATTATCTTCTGGTGAGACAATGCACTCCATTTGAGTCGATAGACTGCCGTCACGACGGACATATTCCGCCTTCTCTTCAGTGAATGACACTTCATACTGATCAGCAACTGTTGCAACCGGCATATGAGCGGCTGACCATGTCTTGCCTGTTTTGACGTCTCGGACATAAACGAACGAACCCCAGTCATCTCGCACACTGTCTTCCCGCCATCGGGTTATGGCGAGGTTGTTCCAGTTGCTGTAGCCACCTCCAGCTGCGGTCAACATGACACTGTATTGACCATTCGAAAGAAGGTGTGTGGTTGGTGTTCCGCCTCCCGGCGAATGCAGAGTGTGAATTGCTGGTCGCATGTCTTCTTTCAGCACGCTTGCTGCCGCCATGTCCTCACTACGTGCATGGGTAATAGGCACAGTGCGGGAGGCACGTTCCTGCAACAGCAATTCTGTAGCCCGCACCATGGGCTCGGCATGAAAAATATCCCGCAACTCACCATTTTTAACAGCGTTGAAAATGGCAACAATTGTCATTCCTTGGTGGTGGGCAAAATAGGATTGCACCACCGCCACAGTTTCGTTCTTCGGCAGACGCGATGGTGTGTAATCCAAGGCTTCATAATATCCATAAACACCAAGGCCGCCTTCGCGGGCTAAGGTCACGTAGTTCCTGGCTGCCGCACGTGGCGCAACCATCGCCGCAAGACCTGTTGCATAAGGTGCGATCACCAAGTTTCCTGAGAGCCCCCGCTTAAGCCCCAGTCCGGGAACGCCAAAATTGGAATATTGATATGTGAATTCGATATCACGGGCATTGAACGCAGACTCCGAAATGCCCCAGGGCACACCCAAACTCTTTGCATAAGAAATCTGCCGTTCAACAATGAGCTGTGCAGTCTGGTCCAGCAGACTGGCACCCGGTGCGCGCATCACCAACGATGGCATCAGATATTCAAACATTGAGCCAGACCAAGACACCAGCGCTGCTCCACCTCTTAGCCCAGTTACAGTACGACCCAACCTGAACCAATGCCGTGTACGCAAATCGCCTTTCGCGATGGCGACAAAACTGCCAAGCCTCGCCTCCGACGCCAACAGGTCGTAGCAGCTTTCATCGCGCATCGATTCAGCTACCCGATAACCAATCGACAAAAGCAATCGTTTCGGATCAAGTAAAAAGCCGAAATCCATGGCCATCGCTAAGTCATGTGTTTCAGTCTGAATCTCCTTCAAACGGTTCTGCAACCCACGCTGGTCAACCGAGACATCCCGGAAGTGGCTCTCGATGGTAGCACGCAAGCTGTGCGCCCACACCACCAGCTGCGCCGACTGCGCCGTTGAGATTTCACGCTCCAGCTTTTCCGCAGTAGCGTGAATGTTAGCCGCCTGCACCGCAAAATCAATCAACCGCACAGACATCATTTCAGGTGTCGCACTGGCTCTGTCCAAGCTGCGCCGCATTCCATCAATTTGTGAATTCAGCAATTCGAGCAGCGGTCGCAAATACCGCCGATCATTCGGCAATGCACGAAGATCCTCGCTGAGCACATCCAGAACGTCGGTAATTCCATCCTGCAACGTTGTTGAGCCTACAGGAACAGTCAACCAGTGCGCACAATAATTTGAGAGAGCAATCAAATGTCCCGCAAGATTTCCACTGTCAACGGTAGAGACATATTTCGGATCTAGCGGCCGCAAATCATGTGTATCGTACCAATTGTAAAGGTGGCCGCGGTATTTTTCGAGTTTCCTCACGCTGTTAAGTGTTGCTTCGATTCTATCAACAGCAGCAGCCAACCCGATCCAGCCAAGTTGGCGCGCGCTGGCAACCGATAAAAGATAGAGCCCGATATTTGTCGGGGACGTGCGGTTTGCCACAACTGGATTCGGTATCTCCTGAAAATTGTCAGGAGGAAGCATATTGTCCTTCGACGTCACGAAAATTTCAAAAAATCTGAACGTTCTTCGGGCTACGATACGGAGGGTTTTCCGGTCTTCTGGGGACGATGCCAAAGCATCCTCTAATTGGGGTGAGTGGCTGATCCGATGTGCGACTGCCGGAGCAACAAACCAGGCCACCGCGAAGGGTACGACAATCACCCAATTCTCTGCATCAGACGAAAGCCCGGCTGCCAACGCCAGAAATCCTGCAATCACGCTTGAAGCCATGAGACTGTAATTATTGACTACACCAAGTTTATGACTGGCTTCGCTTTGTGCCGCTGTTGTCCACTCCAATAGATTTTTATGGCTGATAAAAAGCCTGTAAAACGTTCGCAAAACTGCATCCGCCATCAACCCCGCTTGATGGCCGAGAAACAGCAGGTTGGCCAAGGTAAGCACAATGACATGGCCAAAATCAGCGGCGGAAGCCTTGACCCTGCTCTTTACAGTCAACGCCGCCTGTCTTGGAATGGCTCCGGAAATTGCCGGCAACAAAGGGGGGATAAATCCCAGCAGAAACACAAAAACGGTCCAGACCAGCGCAACGTTGACAGTCAGGAAAAACCAGCCTGCAAGAAGCGACATCAATGTCGCAATAGGTACTAAAGAACGTCTCAGGTTATCGAACAGCTTCCAGCAACCCAACGCCGGAATATCCCGCGCATTGGGTCCAAACATCTGCAGCAGCAACTGCCAGTCGCCGCGGGTCCAACGGTGTTGACGCGCAGCCGATACGCCATAACGTCCAGGAAATTCTTCCACCACTTCAATGTCGGTCACCAAGGCTGAGCGCGCGAAAATGCCTTCAAACAAATCATGACTCAGCATGGTATTTTCGGACACACGACCAGCCAGCGCAGTTTCAAAGGCGTCAATGTCATAGATGCCCTTACCCGCAAAAGATCCTTCGCTGAACAGATCCTGATAGACATCTGAAACAGCAAATACATAAGGGTCTATGCCGCGCGCTGAAGAGTATATGCGCTGGAAAAATGAACCAAAATGGCCAACTGGAAGCGAAGGCGTCACGCGGGGTTGCAGCACCCCGTAGCCTTCCACCACGCGTCCGGCCTTTACGTCAAATCTGGCCCGATTGAGCGGGTGTGCCAGTTTGCCAACCAGACGCCGTGCAGCATCACGGGGCAATTTTGTATCGGCATCCAATGTAATAACGAATTTTACATGATGAGGTAGAGTGCCGCCGATGACTGCAAAACTCGTGTCAGTTGCTCCCCGCAGCAACCGGTTCAATTCATGCAGCTTACCCCGCTTGCGTTCCCATCCCATCCATTTGCCCTGCTGCGGGTTCCATTTCCGTGCCCGATGCAAAATCAGAAACCGATCCGTATCATGTTGACCGTTGAGACCAGCGATGCCGTTCAATGCCGCCTGCAAAAGCATTTCGTCACCGTGTTGGCTTTCGGTGTCTGCATCAGTCCAGTCCGTCACCAAGGCGAAGTACAATTCCCCATCCGCGTTCGACAAAAAATGAACTTCCAAACGCTCGAGCAGCTCTTCAATGTCGTCACGTGACGTCAGGAGAGAGGGAATGACGACGAGGGTTCGCAAGTTTGAAGGCACGCCATCCCGCAGCGCAAGACCCGGAAGAACAGCCGCATCTATCAGTCGTGTCACGATATAATTGACAATCGACAGAGCAAATTCGGACACCGGAAACAACACCAGGAAGATCAAACATGTCAGCACTCCCCAAGATGAATTTCCGGTTCTGACAAACGTGAACGCCGTCGCCACTGCTAAAACCAAAACGACCAATTGTGCACCCAAGTAGCCCTTCAACCCCGCTGATCTTACGGCCATACGCATACGCCGCAGCGGTGGCGGTTTGAACTGAAGAGAGTTTTCAAACGCAGTGCGACCTGGTCCTATAAGATGTTGTCCAGGATCAGAACCTCGCAGATCAAGGGCACGCTGCGCCACAGCCAATTCACCGACATGCGATCCACGTGCAAGTTCTTCAACTGCATTGCGATAAAGCGTGCGGCTTGCGAAATCCATTTCGGAATAGTCGGAAAAATCGCGAAGCAACTTGTCCACCAGGCTTACGGAATCAAACCATATCTCCCAATTCACATCGGAAATCAGCCGCATGCTTGTGACGATATTTCTGACCGTCACGCTGGCCGCACCTTGGCGATGATGTTCATCACTTACGGCTGTCTCGAAAGAATACCCCAAAGCCTCCGTTTTTGTTCTCAACCAATTTAGCGCCTGAGGCGCAATATTGTCCTGGTCGCGCAACCGTTGAATCAATTGCACAGCAAATTGCTGTGTCACCAAGGGTTCTTTTTCTTGGTTCAGAAAACTGGGAAATGATGAATCTGCTCCCTTGATTAGCAATAGCTTGTCGGCAAAATCATCTGCCGTTTCGCGATCTCGAAGTGCCTGTGTGATGCGTTGCGCCACCCGTCTGAGATTCTCGATTAGGATCAGCCTGAGACTAATGGCAACAGCCCATAGCTCGCCAATCGTAAGCGGCTGTACCGTTTGATATTCGTTCACAAAAACGGCCAGCGCATCCGGATCGAAGCGGCTGTCACTATGTGCCACGTAACCCCAAACCAAACCGAATATTCTGGGATGGCCTGCAAGCGGGCCACTCGCAAGCTTGGGCAGCTGGCGATAAAATCCTGCAGGCAAGTCTGCTCGTGTTTGCTGTACCTGCTCTTCTACAATGTGATAATTGTCTATAAGCCACTCAGCTGCAGGCGTGACCGTAATGCCATGAGCGACGGCAGCACATATCTCCCGGTAGGCGGTAAGCAGTGCCAGAGCATTGTCATCCAGCCGTTCTATGATGGAATAAATGTCCTGTGGTGTCTCGGTAACTGTTTGGCTTTCTGCCAAACTTCTCGCATGTTGTTTCGAGCGCTCAAGCCCGAATATCTCGGAACTGATGGTTTGATTGTCTGTCCAAGACGAAGAACGGCGCCAAACGTCTTTTCCAAACATTTTTATCATCGTCAGGAACTCTCCACTCGGCATAATGCCTCATTGCGAAGAACGCATTGACCAACTGTTTGTTCCGGCGATTATGGGCAGCCCAATTATTATTTTGGCTCAAGATGTGACTCAATAAACCACAGCTGCTGGTCAATTCCCCGCGATATTTCCGTCAGCATATCTGCGGTATCGGAGTCACCAATTTTCGTGGTTACTTCCACAGCTTTCCGAATTGATTGCCCAAACGCAGCGAGTGAACTCGATACAGCAAAAATGTGTTTCGCTGCATCGGCAATGCCAAGATTATAGGGAACCAAAAACGACCTTTCAGCGGCCAGTTGAATCGTGCCTTGCGCAGTGCCGCCGAGCCCTCCTGCACGCTCCGCAATTTGATCGGAGTATGTTTCTACGGCCTCCGATGTCTTGTCAAAAAGCAGGTGAACCGACATGAAACCAGGTCCCCTCACATTCCAATGTGCTTGTTTAAGTTGGCCATGCAAATCAATCGCCGCAGCAAGATGTTTGTTCAGAATTTCAACAGACTGCGCCCTGATGTTTTCAGACAAAGAATTGTGGGTGAACTGCATTGCTTCTGATCCTTGTGGAACGGTAACGGACTAAAACGCCAAAAGCCGCATTTGGTTCCATGAACAGACTCTGTTCATTCAGAAAAAATTTCGCTATGGCAGGGCAATGTCGATAAAAGAAATCGAAATTCTCATCGGACGCGTCGCCTTGGGTGATCGCGCGGCTTTTCGTGCACTCTATGCCGCGACATCCGCGAAACTATTTGGTGTGGGCCTTCGTATCTTGAAAAACAGGACGGACGCAGAAGATGTGTTGCAAGAGGCTTTTATGAAAATTTGGCACAATGCCGCAAAATATCAGGTTTCAGGCTATAGCCCCATGACCTGGTTGATTGCCATTATGCGAAATCAGGCCATCGACCGCTTGCGCGCTCGCAGACCTGATGCGGCAGGACTTGAGGAAGCCCAGGAAATCGCTGACCTTTCTGCAACACCTGAACAGCGAGTGGTCATGGGTGGCGAAGCGGATCGTTTGCGCCTTTGCCTTGAAAAACTGTCTCCCGGCCGCGCAGAAGCCGTCAAGGCAGCCTATATGGAAGGCTATAGTTATCAAGAACTGGCAGACCGCCTGCAACAACCCATCAACACGGTGCGCACATGGCTTCGTCGAAGTCTCATGAGTTTGAGACAGTGTCTCACACCATGACCAGCCAAATTCCAAAACATGATGATGAAGACAACATGCTCGCAGCTGAGTATGTTTTGGGTCTGTTACAGGGTGAAGCGCGCAATGCTTTTGCAGTGCGCATGCAACAAGAGTCAAAACTGGCCTTGGCCGTGCGGCAATGGGACGAACATTTCGTCGACTTGTCCAACGACATCGCCGCTGTAACGCCACCCCGATATGTTGAAAAATCCTTGGAAGAAAAACTGTTTGGTGCAGCGCCCTCCGGTTCCCTGCCGTCGTGGTGGAATAGCTTGCGGTTTTGGCGCGGCTTGGCAATGGCATCGATGGCAGCACTGTTTGCACTCGGTGCCTTGAACTTGCAACCATCGGCCAACCTGCCCAATGGCGGACTTGTGGCACAGCTCAGCGGCGAAACCAACGCTGTAAAACTTATAGCCTATTTTGATAACGCAAAAGGTGAACTCCGCCTTATCCGTTCAGCAGGTTCTGCAGCATCAGGCAGAAGTCTTGAACTCTGGTTGATTGCAGGAAAAGATGCGCCAGTGTCTCTCGGCTTATTGCCCTCTGAAAATAAGGCCACATTCACTGTTGTGAAAAACCTGCGCGACAAACTGAGGGACGGCACGCTAGCCATCAGCGATGAGCCGCAAGGCGGCTCACCTACCGGTGCACCGACAGGTGCTGTGCTTGCAACTGGTCAATTGACAACAATCTGATCACGAACACGTTATCATCTCCCTCAAAACATGTTGAAACTAATCTGATGCTGCTGCCGTGACTGTGAGTGTCCCCGCGAATGCGGAACAAAACACAATGTCAAACGGAGAAAATCCCATGTCCACCTTGCGCACTGCACTCTTTGCAACACTCCTCGCCTTCAGCGCCAGTTCAACCTTTGCCGCCAATCCTGAAGTGGGTGGCGCCGCGATGTTCGAAAACAAGAACATCATAGAAAATGCTGTGAACTCCAAGGATCACACCACGTTGGTGGCTGCCGTAAAAGCCGCAGGCCTTGTTGACACACTGATGGGCCCTGGTCCTTTCACCGTTTTTGCGCCTGCGAATTCCGCATTTGCCGCCTTGCCCGCCGGCACAGTTGAAAACCTGTTGAAGCCCGAAAACAAGGCCACCCTTACCAAGATATTGACCTGCCATGTAGTGGCCGCCAACGCCATGGCCGCTGATGTCGCCAAGATGGCAATGGCTGATGGCGGCATGCATGAAGTCACCACAGTAGGCGGCTGCAAACTGAAGCTCTCTGTGAAAGACAATATTGTCATGATCACCGATGAGTCTGGCGGCACCGCCAAGGTCACCATCGGCGACGTCAAACAATCCAACGGTGTTATTCATGTGATCGATAAGGTTCTTCTCCCGAAGATGTAATCAAACATATGTTGCACCGAAGGAACTCCTCTGGCCGGGACGGTCAGGGGAGTTTTTCATTGCATAAAACACGATCACGATCACGCACACGTTACCATCCTTGCAAATTCAAACTGAAACTAATGATTCACCCTGTCCGTGACTTCAGATGACCCCAAGCATAGGGGCAATCAAACAGATGAAACCACGGAGCACTTATCATGAACATCCTTCGCCTCACCCTCGCCGCCACCCTGATGGCAGGAACAGCAACTGTCGCTTTAGCAAATCCAAAAGTTGGCGGCGCTGCCATGTTTGAAAACAAGAACATCATCGAAAATGCGGTAAACTCCAAAGACCACACAACTTTGGTGGCTGCCGTAAAGGCCGCTGGCTTGGTTGATACATTGTCAGGTCCCGGCCCCTTCACGGTCCTGGCCCCCGTCAACAAGGCCTTTGCTGCTCTACCCGCCGGAGCGGTTGATAACCTGTTGAAGCCTGAGAACAAGGCCCAGCTGGTCAAAGTTCTCGCCTGCCATGTCATTCCTGCCAAGGCCCTGAGTTCTGCTATCAAGCAGATGGCAAAAGATGACGGCGGCGTGCATGTTGTAGACACCGTCGGCGGCTGCAAACTCAAGCTTTCGATGAAGGGCAACAAGGTGCGCATCACTGATGAAAATGGCCGCGTCGCACGCGTCACTATTGCAGATGTAAAACAGTCGAACGGCGTCATCCACGTGATAGACACAGTTCTCCTGCCAAAAAGCTGATAAACCGGTCAACATTGTAACACTCCGGTCGTGCGGACCCCGACCGGAGTGTCTTTAGCAAGCGGGAGAAAAATCATGGCTGACGATACCCACCCTTTGGGCCGTTTGATAAAGCGCCAAAAGCTGTCAACCCGCGTCACGCATTGGCTTTGGGCCATTTGCCTGTTTTTCTTGTTGCTCTCAGGCCTGCAAATCTTCAACGCGCATCCCGCACTTTATTTTGGCAACCAGTCAGGTTTCACTTACGAAAATGCCATCCTGGAATTGGAAGGCTTTCCCTCGTGGGCAACCCTTCCATCATCCCAGGATTTGGCCACAGGCCGCGTCGTGCATTTCTTCTTTGCCTGGATATTCGTTTTGACGCTTGCAATCTGGCTGATCGCATCGCTGCGCAACCGACACCTGCGTAAGGATATTTTGCCCACGGCCAAAGACGCAAAAAAATTCATCCCCGACATTCGTGATCATCTGCGCCTCAAACTGGTACATACAGTCCGCTACTCGCCCCTGCAAAAACTAGCCTATGGCGGCGTATTATTCGTTCTGTTTCCGCTCATCATTCTGACAGGTCTCAGCATGTCACCTGGCATGAATTCAGTCTTGCCTTGGCTGCCTGAACTCGTAGGCGGCAGGCAATCCGCACGCACATTGCATTTCGCAGTGATGGCCTTGCTTGTACTGTTCTTCGTCGTGCATATGGCCATGATCCTGCTTGCCGGTCCCGTCAACGAACTGCGCTCCATTATAACAGGCCATTATCGACTGTCGCCAAAACCCAAACAGGAGACACCCGATGTCTAAACTCATTCTCTCACGTCGCACTCTGCTGCGTGCCGGTCTGGCATCAGCCGCAGCCTTGCCGCTTGGTGGCTGCGAAGCTTTTGATTTTCTGCGCACCCGCGACAATGCCATGCGAGAATTCCTGATCGGCATGAACACTCTGACCTACAAGGCCCAACGCCTGTTGCAGTCTGCTGATCAGTTGGCAACCGAATTCACATCTTCAGACATCCGCCAGGACCAGCACCCCAACGGTTCAACTGAACCGGACACCGAGGACTATCTTGCCCTGCAGGAAAAAAACTTTGCGGACTATCAGCTGGAAGTAACTGGTCTGGTTGATCGGCCTGCTCGCTTCACGCTTGATGCTCTGCGCGGCATGCCGTCGCGCACACAAATCACGCGGCATGATTGTGTGGAAGGTTGGAGCTGCATTGCCAAATGGCAAGGCGTACCACTCAGGCAGATATTGGATCAGGTCGGCGTCAAGCCAGAGGCACACTACGTGATGTTCCATTGCTTCGATGCCATTGAAAAAACCTTGAGTGGCGAGGTTCTCTATTATGAATCAATCGATCTCGTCGACGCCCGCCATCCCCAAACCATTTTGGCCTACGCTATGAACGACAAGCCCTTGCCCATTGAAAATGGTGCCCCCTTGCGCGTGCGGGTGGAGCGGCAGCTTGGCTACAAGATGGCAAAGTACATCCGCCGCATCGAGTTGATTTCAGACTTCAGCAAAATCGGGCAAGGCCAAGGCAGCTATTGGGCTGATCAGGGTTACGAATGGTACGCAGGGATTTAGGGAGTCGATTCAGCTTTACGCCGCCATCATCCGGTTCACTTCATTGACCAGATCGCGCAAGTGAAACGGCTTCGACAACACCTTGGCATCTTTCGGCGCGCGTGAATCAGGGTTCAGCGCCACTGCTGCAAAACCGGTGATGAACATGATCTTCAAACCGGGATCCAGTTCTGCCGCACGCCTTGCCAATTCTATGCCATCCATTTCCGGCATAACAATATCGGTGAGCAGCAAGTCAAAATTTTCCTGCTTGATCTCTTCATAGGCGCTTGCACCCTCGCCAAAGGCCTTGACCGCATGGCCTGCCTTTTCCAGTGCCTTCACCAGAAAGCGGCGCAAATCTTCATCGTCTTCAGCAAGCAGAATGCGGGCCATGGTTTGGGTCAATTCTTTTACCTGTATCACTATGCGACGGTCACGGCCGCCAATCAATCACCGTCGTTCAAAGCAAGATACAGGCCAAGACGTAAACAGGGCATGAACTCTCAAAGACAATGGACATGTAAAGTCATATTCGGCATAAATCATTAGGGAGCAATGCGCCAATTGACCAATCCGGCACCGAGTAGCTTTGAAATACTGGCCCCGCCGCGCTGGCTGGCCCCCATGGTGTTCAATTCACCTCACAGCGGCCACGGACTGCCAGATGATTTTCGCCACTTGAGCAATCTCAACGAGAATCAACTGCGTTATTCAGAGGACAGTCACGTCGACGAGCTTTTTGCTGGTTGCCTTGACGCCGGTGCACCCTTGATGCGCTCGCTGCTGTCCCGTTCTTATCTTGATCTTAACCGCGAACCTTACGAACTGGACGCCCGCATGTTCCGTGAGCGTTTACCAGCTTATGTGAATTGCGCCTCTCCCCGCGTCGCATCGGGCCTCGGCACAATACCACGCACTGTTGGCGACGGCGTTCTGATCTACAATGCGCCACTGGATTTCGCTGAAGCCATCAGGCGCATTGAAACCGTCTACCGTCCCTATCACCGCGCCCTCGGCGCTTTGCTGGACGAGGCCTATAATGCCACAGGCACCTCATTGCTGGTGGATTGCCATTCCATGCCTTCAAGTGCGGTGACCCATATGCGGGCCGCACACAACCGGAACGTTGATATCGTCTTGGGCGACCGTTACGGCAGCGCCTGCGAACCTGAGATCACCTCGCTCGTCGAATCCCATATGCAGGCAGCGGGACTGATGGTGAGCCGCAACAAACCTTATTCCGGTGGCTTTTTTACCGAAAACCACGGTCGCCCCCGCCATGGGCGCCATGCCCTGCAGATCGAAGTCAACCGCGCACTCTATATGAACGAAACGAGCCATGAACCCAGCGCAGAGTTTGCTGAACTACAATCGGTTTTCACCGCACTTTCCACCCAGCTCGCGCAATGGCTGAAAACCAGAAGCAGCATCTCTGAAATCGGCCTTGCAGCTGCTGCAGAATAAAAAAAGGGCCGATACACCGAAGTGATCGGCCCCAAGTCTAGGGAGGAAACGCCCATAAAGGGCAGTGAGGGAGAACCGAAGTCCTCAAGCTCACGAGCGTGATTTGGCACTGCACACAAACGGTTTCAAGTCCCATTTTTGACCGGTTGATCAGGAAAGCACCTTGAAAGTTCACAAACACACCAATCCAACGGGTTCAACATATTGAAATAAAACATTTAATTGTTGCGTCGGCATCAAAATTGAATAGCCATGCAAAATTTGCATGGTTCATCAGCAATGTTGCGGTGCAATATGTGATCCAGATAACAGACCTGCATTTGCGCCATTATCCATAGGCTTGGCGCGGCTTCATCCAAGCGCTAAACCCTCGTGATGACACAACAACCCGACTGGCAACATCTCACCCGCTTTGCCCTCTTACTTGCCGAGGCAGCGGGCGAGGCCATACTCCCGCATTTCCGTAAAAATGCAGCAATCGATGTAAAACAGCACGAAACCTGGGATCCGGTGACCGAAGGCGACCGCGCAGGCGAACGCGCCATTCGAGAATTGATCGAAGCCCATTATCCCACTCACGGCATTCTGGGCGAAGAATATGGGGCCAAACCTGGCACCTCGGGCCTCACATGGGTGCTTGACCCTGTCGACGGCACCCGCGCCTTTGTCATAGGCCTGCCCACGTGGACCACCTTGATCGGGCTTTATGAAGACGGTGTACCAAAACTCGGCGTCGTCGCCCAACCCTTCATCGGCGACACGTTTTACGGCAATCCCGATGGCGCGTGGCTCGACCATCGCGGCCACACCGAGCAAATCAAGGTCCGCGCATCAGTACTCCTCTCCGACGCTGCCTTGGGCACCACAACACCTCACCTGTACAAAGGCAAAGACCGCGACGGCTTCGAACGCTTGCGACATGCCGTAAAAGTCACCCGCTATGGTGGCGATGCCTATTTCTTTGCGCTACTGGCAGCAGGCCATCTCGACATCGCCATGGACGCAGGCCTGCAAACCTACGACATCGCAGCCCTGATCCCAATTATAAAAGGTGCGGGCGGCATAGTGGGAAGCTGGGAAAATACCGACCCGACGAAAGGCGGGCATATTCTGACGGCATCGAGTCAGAGCCTGTTTGATGAGGCGCGGGAGAAGATTTTGGAAGGCACGTAAGTGCTATTCAGCAAATCAACTCCAATTAACCTCGTCATTCCCGCGAACGCGGGAATCCAGACTTTCAACCAGCGAGACAGCTAAAAGTCTGGATTCCCTCTTCCGAGGGAATGACGGAGCACACATTTAATTCAATACAGGAACGAGCTAAATCCCAAACATCCTGATCAACCATATCGAAATCCCCGACACCGCGGCCGACAGGAATGTCCCCCAAGCCAGATCAATCATCGCAATCTTCGTCGTAAACCCGTTCACCGTCGAAAGATTGGTGAGATCATAGGTGGCATAAGCGACCAAACCAAAAAATGCGCCGAACAAAATCGCACGCGCAATACCGGGCAAAGCTAAATGCGGTGCAACAATGAACACCAGCAAACCAAGAGCAAAAATCGCATAGAATATAAAGGCGACCACAAAGTTGGGCCGGTCTTTCAGCAACGCGCCCATCTCCGGCGCGTATATCCAGCGGCCCGCCGTACTCAGCCAAGTTGCATCAATAGCCAAAAACACCACAAGCACGACCAGATACTGCAAGATAGATTGGCGCATGATCACTCCCTTTAAGACAGTACGAGAAATTCGCATGGGGGGATCATGCAAGACCTATCAATCGTCGCGATAAACCCGTTCGCGCTTTTCATGGCGTTCCTGCGCTTCAATCGACAGGGTGGCAATCGGGCGGGCGTCCAGCC
>CAXTLE010000024.1:0-18552 GCA_964244855.1 uncultured Aestuariivirga sp.
TGAAAAGCAGGGGACACCATGGGTTTGGTGAAGTTCCGGCCAAAATCGCTGCGTTTCAAGGTTGGGCTTCAAGCCGCCTTTTGGCCACTGCTAGCAGGCTTGGAGCCAGGACAGGAATATCCCCTCCTCTTTTACGTCGTCCACCATGACGCAGGCCCTCCCCTGCTTCGCTGCGCTCAGCATCCCCTCCCGCAAGCAGGAGAGGAAGTGAAGTTTGCATGTCTTCACCTCTCCCATTCTTCATGGGAGAGGACGGCGCGGCACGCGCCGGGTGAGGGACGTGCCCCTACCTCAACTGCACCCGCAGCGTATCCTCGACAACCCGGTCAAACGAATCCTGCGCCATGGTCGTCGACGTCTTCTTCCGCTCGTCCTCAACAAAGGCATCGCGCTTTGCAATGATCGCAGACATTTTTTCTTCCAGCGCCTGTCGCTCTGCCAGCTTGGCATCGAGCCAGGCTTTTCGCTTTTCGCGTGGCTCAGCCTGCATGGGTTTGGGCAATTGGGCCTCGTCGATTTTATCGAGATCAACTTCATTGTTGCGCACATCGGCGACGAGATCACCACCACCGGTGATCACTTCCTTTTTCAGGAAGCGTTTCGAATAATAGCTGGAGTTGTCAATTTTCACCGAGTCCGGGGCGGCGGCTTTTTCGGACATGCGGCGGTGCATTTCGATTTGCCTGCTTTGGTCGCCATAGGGCACCACGCTGTCGTCGAGGCGCTGTTGCAACTGCACAATGTCGTCGTCATAGGGCGTCACCACAACCACCACCTCGCCGCCCGATTGCGGAATGGCGATGTAGCGTCCCCCACCATATTGCGCGATTTCTTTCCAGATTTCGGTGGTGTCCTGCATGTCGCCCGCCTGCACGGCGTTGACCACAATATCGCGCTCCGCTGCATCTTTCAGGATGGCGGGATATTGCCGCTCCTGCACATAGTCCATATGCGGCGGCGCATCGCCAACGAGGAAGATGATGCGCTTCACATGCTCGCCCGGCGTCCATTGCAGTTTCTTCACGGCCTCATTCAGCGCAGCATTGACGGATTCGGGCGTATCACCACCGCCATCGGCCTGAAGCCGCACCAGCTTGCCATACATGCCTTGAATGTCTTCCGAGAGCGGCGTGGTTTGCAGCACATAGTCATCGCCCTCATCGCGATAGGCCACCAGCGCCATGGCAATATCGGCATCGGGGTTGGTGTCGACGATGGTCGAGGCAATCGACCAGATTTTCTTCTTGGCCCCGTCAATCAAATCCGCCATCGAGCCCGTGGTGTCGAGCACGAAGGCCACCTCGACCCGGTCCTGCACCTGCTGGATCGCGGCGTTGGCAGTGGCGGTGAAAAGGGCCAGCATGGATGTGGCCAATATCAGTTTCGTATAGCGCATAACGTCCTCCCGTTTCTTGCTGACAATTTTGTAAGAAACGAAAATGTCGGGATCGCGCTTGAACAGTGTCTGCTTTGTGAGGGATCGTGGCTTAATTCGGCAGCCGCCAGTGAGCCCAAGAATATGGAAAAAGAGAGAGCGCCCAAGCCCTCTCTTCGCATTATGGCAGCTCGTGTTACTCAGCCGCCTGACGCATCGGCTCGTCTTCGGCGAGACCGGTCATCTTTTCATCGGCGGCCATTTCTTCCTGCAGGGTTTGATCCAGAAGATCGGCAGCATCGTCCATGTCCAAGTGCCTGGCCCAGCTGACGAGGGTGCGGTAACGCGCCATTTCATAATGCTCAACGGTTTGGGCCGACGAGATGATGCCAGTGTCGCGAACTTCATCATCTTCGATTTCGCCAACGACTTCATCGGCTTCTTTCAGCAGGCCCTCAATGGCTTCGCACTTCTTGGCCACCGGCTTCTTGCCGATGATACCAAACACTTCCTCAAGCCGCGTGACGTGGCCCTTGGTTTCTTCAAGGTGAGTTTCAATTGCCTCCCTCAGATCAGGCGACGTTGCCAGCTTGATCATCTTGGGCAGGCTCTTCACCAGTTTCTTTTCGGCGTAATAAATGTCTTTCACAGTTTCATGAAAGAGGTCGTGCAATGTTTTAACAGTCATAACATTCTCCTGTCGGAATTTTGTTCAGGAACTGCACGCGCAGTCCTGCTGTTTGAACACCAAATTCAATGCTTGGTTCCGAATTGTTCAAAAAAATGGTGACTGTGATGAAACCTTTCTGTGTTGGAGTTGTTATGACCCTCGAAGCACACGTTGGCTTCTCAACATCAAACCAACTGGAGACGTTAAAATGACATTTTTCAAAATGGCTGCGGCCACCGCTTTGCTCGCCCTGATGCCAATGACCGCGATGGCTGCTGAAATGCCATCGGCTGAACAATGCAGCGGCATGTTTACAAAGGCTGACTCCAACAATGATGGTGCATTGGGCCAACAGGAAGATGCATCGAAGTATGCTGGCATGATCAGCGGCAGCTCGGTCGCCGACAAGAACAGCAGCACGGCTGCCGATGCGCTGATCCTTACCAAAGAAATTTTCATGAAGTATTGTGGCGAAGGCAAATTCGGCATGCCTTCGAACTAAGACTGACGCGTACTCCCTCCCCCGCGCGTCCCATAGTGTATTGGTCCATCAGGACCAGTACATTATGGATTTTTGCTACGCCCCTCTGAAGCCCGAGGCTAAAACAAACAATTCCGCGCTGTCATCGCGGCTGGCCATGGGCTTCACATGGCGAACCACCTTGAAGTCCTTCTTCATCATCGCCAGCAACTGGTTCTCGGTACCGCCACGCAAAACCTTGGCCAGATAAGTTCCACCGGGCTTCAACACTTGCTGTGCGAAATGATAACCTGTTTCAACGAGTGCAATAATATTGATGTGGTCAGTTTGGCGGTGACCCGTGGCATGGGCTGCCATGTCAGACAAAACGACATCGGCCTTGCCCCCTCCCAGTGCATCGATCAACAACTTCGGTGCATCCTCGTCATAGAAATCCTTCTTGAAAAAAATAACGCCCGACACTTCATCCATGCTGTGCATGTCAATGGCGACCACCCTGCCCTTGCCCTCGACTGATTTCACACGCTGCGCCGAAATCTGACTCCAGCCCCCAGGTGCTGCACCCAAATCCACGACGTACCCGCCGGGCTTCAGGAATTTATATTTGTCATCTATCTCCGAGAGCTTGAAAGCGGCACGGCTGCGATACCCCAGCTTCTTCGCCTCGTGCACATAAGGATCATTCAGTTGCCGTTCCAGCCAAAGCTTCTGCGACACCGTGCGTCCTTTGCCGGTCTTGACGCGGACCTTCAGACGGCCCGTTGAAAGTTTGTTTCTATCACCCGGCCTGCTCATACCCGTCTCCCCAAATGGCCATCGGCCTTCATCAAATGTGCGAGTATCCCTTCGCGCAGGCCTCGGTCCGCCACGCGAATGCGGAGGCCCGGAAAAGCGGCACGAATTTCTTCCAGTATAGCACAACCCGCCAGAACCAGATCGGCGCGTTCGCGCCCGATGCAGCCATTGCGCGTGCGTTCTTCGAAAGTCATGCGGCGCAGTTGATCGGTGACACGGGTTGCATCGTCACCATCAAGCCAGCAGCCGTCGACCATGGAACGGTCATAATGGCGAAGGCCCAAATGTACGCCTGCGATTGTCGTCACCGTTCCGGAGGTGCCGAGCAAATGGTCAGGGCCAAGATGATCCGCGTTCATTGTGGTCACTTCATCAACGAACGGCTTCAACAACACTTGCACGTCGGCCCGCATCGCGTCGAAATCCTGCGGCGTCACATCGCGCCCGCCACCATGACGTTCAGACAGCGTCACGACTCCAGCGGCAAGCGATATCCAGGCCCGCACATCGCCGCCATCGACTTTACGTGCCACCCACATGACCTCAGTCGAACCGCCGCCGATATCAAATACGATGGCTGAGTCTGCGTCGTCGCCGATCAAGGCTTCCGCTCCCGCCGCCGCCAACATGGCTTCGGTTTCGCGGTTGATGATTTCGAGTTCCAGTCCCACTTCGCTTGCGACCCGCCCGATGAAATCCGGACCATTCTCTGCGAGGCGACAGGCTTCAGTGGCGACAAGCCGGAAGCGTTCGACGTTGTGCCACTTCAGCTTGTTTGAACAGATACGTAGCGCTTCAATGGTGCGGTCCATGGCGGCGTCTTTCAACCGGCCAGATGTGCCCAAGCCTTCGCCAAGCCGCACGATACGCGAAAACGCATCGACGATAACAAAGCCCTGCTCTGTTGGCCTTGCCAGGAGCAGGCGACAATTGTTGGTGCCAAGGTCGAGTGCGCCATAGCAAAGCGAGTCCGGCAAGGGTGCCTTGCCGTTCGCAAAATTGCCCCGCGGCCTGGACCCGCCATGGGCGCGCCCGTTCATTCCGCCGCGGCCTACGGGGCTCTTCGCCCCGTTGCTGGTCGCGTCCACATCAATCCTCTCAGGCGGAATGCGTTCGCAAGGTTTGAAAACACCCGGAACAGCAGACCCACCACAAACATTTCGTTGGTGTCACCTTAGCACCTTCGCAGGTCCGGTAAAGGATTTCCGAAAACCGCCACAAATTCGCCCTGAACATTAACTTCAAATTGAGGACCACAGGCCTAGTTTTCGCCTTTCAAGGTGTTGATTCATGCGCAGTTACGGCAGAAGTTGGTTTAGAGAAGGATCTTTGATCGCCGAGTTTGGCGATACGTTCGGCCAAGCCTCGCGACAACAAAAGAACGCGGTGGCTCTTAATGCCGCCAAGGTTGACGCTGAACTTGCGTCCAAAGCCAAGTCTGAATTCATCGCCAACATGAGTCACGAGCTGCGCACGCCTCTGAACGCCATCATCGGATTTTCCGATATGTTGGCCACCAAAACAGTAACGGGCCCAGAAAAAGTCCAACAATATTCAAGCTATATCAAACAAGCCGCAGAACATTTACTGGCCTTGATCAATGGTATTCTCGACGTATCCAAAATTCAGGCTGGAAAATTATCGGTTGATCCCGAACCAATAAGCTTGCTCTCCATTCTGGACTCTACACTGCTCATCACTGATGCCAAAGCTAAGGAGAAGAACATAGCAGTCGAAAGCCACATATCTGAAAAATTGCCCTTAGTGCTGGCTGACCCGCTGCGTCTAAAGCAAATAATAATCAACCTGCTCTCGAATGCGGTCAAATTTACACCGGAATGGGGCCGCGTGCGACTTGATGCATCGGTTCAAACCGAGGGTTACGCAACCATATCCGTAAGCGACACTGGCCCCGGAATGGATAGTGCAGAAATCGAAACAGCCATGAGCCCTTTCGGTCAGGTTGATGCAGGCTTTAACAAACGCCATGAAGGCACTGGCCTCGGACTGCCCATTGCCCACGCACTTGCGCGTTTGCATGGCGGTGATTTACGCATCCAGTCTGTAAAGGGCGCCGGAACACGCGTTACAATATTCATTCCACTGGCAACCAATGTCAGCAGCACTAAAATGTTGCCCGACGTGGCTGCACATCAGGGAGTTCAATAGGAACAAATGTCGACCCAAGCCTCTATGCAAGCACCAGCCGCACGCAGCTTTGCCGCGCAACACCCCACACCCAAACCCAACCTCCAGGATGCCGAACGCATGGGTCGCATCGTGGCGGTGACCGGCGCACATGCCGTAATCATGCTGGATGCCCAAGACACATTGTTTAACGAAAGCCAACGCGGCCCGGACATTGGCACCTTGCTGAAAGCGGAAACGGCCCATTCCATTACACTTGCCTTGGTGTCTGCCCTCAGTGCACCTTCGCCTACCAATAATCCCGGCGACAAAGAATTGCGCATCGTCGAAGTGGAGTTCATCGGTGAATTGCCAAAAGGTGATGATGGTATTCCGCGCTCGTTCCGCCGTGGTATTTCCGGTTATCCGTCCTTGGGGGATGCTGTCTATCGCGCCAACCGCGCAGAACTGGCGCTGGCCTATGCATGCGACAACGCAAGTTCAGTGCGGGTCGGCCATATCCAACAAGACCCCAGCATTCCCGCCATGATCAAGATCGATGAAATGCTGGGCAAGCATTTTGCAATCCTCGGCACTACCGGCACTGGCAAGTCCTGCACCGTTGCGCTCATCCTCCGCCGCATTCTAGACAAGAATCCGCAAGCCCATATCCTGTTGCTTGACGTGCACCGTGAATATGCCACCAGCTTTCAAGGCATGGCGGAAATCATAACGCCTGATAACATGTCGTTGCCATTCTGGCTTTTGAACTTCGATGAAGCCGTGGAAATTCTCGTCGGCAACCAGGGCAACCGCGACGCAGACGTTGAAATTCTGCGTGACATTATTCCAATGGCGAAACAACGTTATCTCGCCAACCAGCGCCGTGACAAAGCGGGCATATCACGCAATACCGCGAGCGCCATCGAAACGCAAAATGTGGGTGTCGACACGCCTATCCCCTATCGCACGTCGGACCTTTTGAGCGTCATTGATGAACATATGGGCAAGCTCGAACTGCGGAACGAACTCTCGCCCTACAAGCGGTTGAAGGCCAAGATTGAATCGATTTCGCGCGATCCGCGCTACAGTTTCATGTTCGGTTCGCTGACAGTGCAAGACAATATGGCGGCTATTCTCGCGCGGATTTTCCGTATCCCGGTGAACGGCAAGCCTGTTGCCATTCTCGAACTGGGCGGACTGCCATCTGAAATCATCAATGTGGTTGTGTCGGTACTGGCACGGCTTGCGTTTGATTTCGGCGTGTGGAGCGCGGGCAAGATTCCGATCACCTTCGTCTGCGAAGAAGCACACCGCTATGTGCCTAATGACAAGACGCTGGGTTTCGAACCTACCAAGCGCGCCATTTCCAAGATCGCCAAAGAAGGCCGGAAATACGGCGTGTCACTGGCCATCGTCACCCAACGCCCGGCGGAACTGGACCCTACCATTTTGTCCCAATGCAACACAATTTTCTCTTTGCGTTTGACCAACGAGCGTGACCAGGAAATTCTTAAAGCCGGAATTTCAGACGCCGCCGCGTCCCTGCTCGAATTCATGCCGACCATGGGCACAGGTGAGGCCATCACCTTCGGTGAAGGTGTGGCGCTTCCAACCCGCATCAAGTTTGACATGTTGCCTGAGCACGAATTGCCAAGGTCTAACACGGCAAGCTTCACCAAGAATTGGGCGAAGGACTTGCCGGACGACACCTTCCTGCACGAAATCGTCAACCGCTGGCGTGCGCAAACCTATAACCCGGATGCCGCAAATTACTCCGTCGAAAACATTACAGTTGCACCCGCCGCAGTTGCTGTTGCCCCACCGGTTCAGGTCGCGGCACCCCCTGCCTCAAACCTCGGCGGCTTCGGTCAAGCCCCACGCGGAACACCGCCTATGGAGCAACCTTCGCTACGCCGTAATCCCGTCTTGGGCGAAAGCACCTCCCCGACCGCTGAACAAATAAACAACAAGCAGGAAAGCCTGGCGAATTTGTTGAAGCAATTCCGGAATTAGACGGCGCTTTCGGTCAGTTCGCCACATCGTGATCATTCTAATTTGGTTCGCAAACCAGGGACTGCTTGCTCTTTCTTGCAAGCCGCCCCTGACATTGAAGTCGTGAACTTGAGATTGGGGACAGTTTGCAAGAAAAAGCAAACAGTCTCTTCGTGGCATGTCGCATCAACCAGAACTATCTTGATCAATGGCCGAGCTCTTACACCCTTGCCTTTAATCCATCACAAGGCTAATGACCGCACATCCAAAGGGTGTTCAACACCCCGCTTGGGGGATCGTCTAACGGTAGGACCGCGGACTCTGACTCCGCTAGTCTAGGTTCGAATCCTAGTCCCCCAGCCAACCTCGCGTCAGTTTTTCTCAGTAAACAAAATCAATCACTTACGCGGGAGGAAAGAAGAGCAAGTTGCCCACGAAAGGCACTGTCACTTCACGCATATCGTGCCCGCTAACGTGTGGTAAGTGCAAGGCACAGGGCGTGGAGGTTGTGAGTTGACCATCGCCATCGCAAAGAGGCCATAGGCGACTACCAGTCCTAATAAATGCTTTGCCATTGTGATTTTTCTATTTGTGCAGCTTTGAGTGGTCTATCTGAAAGTTCGTTAGCGCCTGCTTATCAACCATCACACTCTTTGATGATCTTCGCACCTTGGATAACGCGAGGTGCAGACGATTGGCTTCGATTTGCGTCGAGAAATGCGTTGACGACAGCACAGCTGTTTAACGCAGGGACACCGGCAGCTGCGGCTGAATGACAAGTCGTTGTAATTCCCGCCTCACGGCCTCAATCCGTATCAAGGCGGCTGCAATATCCGGAGTGATCTGGAGGCGCGGTTAGAACATGGTTCGAGATACACACATGTCAGATAAATCTTCTCACCCTGTCACGCCAGCCTGACACATTTCTGCCATCTCTATCGCAAAGTTTGCTGTTCTCGGATTCTCCTATTCCGGAGTTTCGCGATTGCGGGGATTCTTTATATATGGCCAACAATCCATCCCAAGGCTTGAACCTTGGCGGACAGCCGTCTGCCTATTCCGATACCTTCACTGCACTTGATCTTTTCCACGGGGCTGATGCGTGGATTACTTATGACACCTCAGGCAATGAGCTGCGCGGCAAAGTGACGACGGATGCCAAAGGCTGGGTGCCGGAATTGCCGATTGTGAATGGGGTGAAGCAGACCATACAGGCCAATGTATTTTACACCAAGATCATGCCTGCAGCAGATTATATTGTTGAATGGAGGGGCGAGGGTACGCTTGGAACCTATTCAAATGTCGAGAAAATTTCAGATCACAAGTTTCGCATCAAATGGGACGGCAGCAGTGCCACCAATGAGAACGGCATTACACTGTTCATTGAAGCGACCGATCCCAAGCACACGGGAAATTACATCCGGGATATTCAGGTGTATCAGGAAAAATACACTGATCTGGTAAAAATGGGTGAGCATTTTGACCCGAAGTGGTTTGGCCAGATTGACGATTTCCGCGTGTTGCGCACGCATGATTGGCAGGGCACGAATTTCTCCAAAGTCACCAACTGGACTTCGAATGATGTGACCGCTGATCAGGCGTTCTGGGTGAAGGACGGTCGCGGCATGCCCTATGAATTGCTGGTCGAGGTGGCCAACCAGACTCGCTCTGACCTGTGGATCAACATTCCCCACTTGGCCACCGATCAATACATGCGAGAGGCTGCGCAGTTTGTAAAAGACAATCTGGCGAAGGATATCAAAGTCCACGTCGAATACACCAATGAATACTGGACGACAATCTTCGATCAACATCCCTATCTCAATGCCAAAGGTGCTGAACTCTTCGGCAATGTTCCTTTCGCCAACGCGCAAGCCTATGGTGCCCGCGCTTCGGAAATGACGCAGATTTTTAAACAGGTTTTCGGGGCCGAACAGTCCCGCCTCATTCCCACAGTGACCCTGCCTCACGACGCCTTCAACACCGCCGAAGCCATAACCATGTTGAACACGCCTGCCTACGTGGCGAAAGGCGGAATCTCTCCTCTCGACGCAGGTATAAAATTTGTTGCCACTGATGGCTATCTCGGCTGGTACGGCCCCGACGTTAACACAGACGCACTTTTGGACAGCTGGATGGCCCAATCCGACATGGGTTACGGCGCCGCCCGGGATTACCTCATTGACCTGCTGAAGACGGACCTTGCACCTTCCTGGGCCAAGGGCCGGGCCTTGCTTGACAGCTACGGTCTGGGGTTTGGTGTCTATGAAGGAGGTGCACTTCTGATCAACGAAGCCGACTTCAACACGCCCGGGCTTCCCAAATACACAAATTTCAATGAGGCTGTTCAACTCTCTTCCGAAATGAAAACCGTCTATGAAGCCATGCTGGCCGAATGGCAAAAAGTAGGCTCCGGCCCCTTCACATGGTACTCAGATACGGGACGCTGGGGTTCAGGTGGAGACTATGGTCTGTGGAACGCACCGAATTATACGCCCGAAGAACGCACCAAGGCCATCATCGCGGCCAACATTGCCGTGGAGCCCTGGTGGACAGGCGATACCCGCACCGGTGCCAGCTTCGAAAATGGCAATTATGATGCTGGCACGGCAGCAAGCGACACCATGCTGGGCACCGCTCTGGCTGATCGGCTCTATGGCTTGGGCGGTGATGACGTTTTGAATGGCCTCAACGGCAACGATATTCTCGTCGGTGGAGCAGGCAAGGATCGGCTATCAGGCGGCGCTGGAAACGACGTATTGGTGGGTGGTGCGGGAGCCGATATTCTGGATGGCGGAGCAGGCTTTGATTTTGCCTCATTCCAAACCAGCAGCAGCGGAGTGTCTGTTGATCTGTCCCTGAAACTTGGCACTGTGGGTGACGCGAAGGGTGATACATTTGCGAGCATCGAAGGACTGATCGGAAGTGCAAGTGGCGATATCTTGCGCGGCGATGCTGCAAGCAATCGCATTGATGGCGGCGACGGCGATGACCAATTATATGGTGGCAGTGGCAAGGATTACCTCAAGGGTGGTTTTGGCAACGATCAACTGACAGGCGGGAAAGGCTTGGATATTTTCTATCTGGGATCAGGAAAAGACCGGGTATTGGATTGGACAGAAGGTGAAAAAATTGCCATCACCGCCACGGACTGGAACTATGGCGATCCCACCGGTGTTGCAATCAAGCAGGCAGGTGCGAACACATTGATCACACTGGCACACGGAAGTGAAACCTGGGAACTGACGCTGGTCAATACCTTGGCATCAACCATAACCATCGCAGATGATTTCATCTTCAGTTGAACAAGGCTTCGCCAGCAACAAAACCGCTCGCCCAAGCCCACTGGAAGTTATAGCCGCCAAGCCAGCCTGTCACATCGACGGCTTCGCCGATGGCATATAGTCCGGGTACGGACTTTGCTTCCATGGTTTTGGACGAGAGGTCGTTGGTGTCGATGCCGCCAACCGTGACCTCGGCCTTGCCGTAGCCTTCGGTGCCGTTGGGGATCAGCGACCAGTGATGCAGTCGATCATGCAGAGCTTGCATTTCTGATGCTGTGACCTGCGCCATGGTTTTGTCTGGCACCAAGGCAGCGGCCAAACGTTGCGGCACGATTTCGCTGACGATGGTTTTGAATTCGGCCTTCGGGCGCTCATGCTTGCGGAGTTTTAAAACTGCCGCCACGTCGAAGTCAGGCGCAAGGTTGAGATGCAGTGTGTCTCCGGGTTCAAAATAAGACGAGGTCTGCAATATGGCGGGGCCGGAAAGTCCACGGTGGGTGAACAGGATATTTTCGGTGAAAGACGCCCTGCCCGCCTGTGCGATGGCCTTTAAAGAGACACCTGACAATGATGTGTAAAAGCCAAGTTCGGCGGCGGGTGCATGCAGAGGCACCAGACCGGGTTTTGGTTTCACGATATTCAGACCAAACTGCTTTGCCACATCATGCGCAAATCCGGTGGCCCCCATTTTCGGAATCGACAGGCTGCCCGTTGCCAGCACAAGATGAGGTGCTTCGAATGTCCCGGCGGATGTGTCTACGATGAAGTGATCGGATTTTCTTACAGCCATGATCTTCACGCCGAGTTTAATATCAACATTTACAGCAGCGCATTCCGCCAAAAGCATGGCCACGATCTGACGCGCCGAACCATCACAGAACAATTGTCCCAGCGTTTTTTCATGCCAAGCGATGTTATGCTTTTCCAGCAACGCCAGAAAATCTTTCGGCGTGTAGCGCGACAAGGCGGACCTGCAAAAATGCGGATTGGCGGAGATAAAGTTCGCGGGCGTCGTACCAATATTGGTGAAGTTGCAACGCCCGCCACCGGAGATCAGAATTTTGGCTCCGGCTTGCGTGTTATGATCAAACAGCAAGATTCTGGCACCTCTTGCACCCGCAGTCATGGCGCACATCAGCCCGGCAGCACCTGCCCCGATAATGATGGCGTCGTATTTAGGAGGTCGGTTGGTCAATTGAACCAAACGTACCCGTCATTCCCGCGGACGCGGGAATCCAGACTTTCCGTGGGTTCGCTGGTTGAAAGTCTGGATTCCCACTTTCGTGGGAATGACGAGGAGTTGGGGAATGTTTCCAACTCATCAAACTTCGCTCCAAAGATCAAACAGACCGACGCTTGAATTTGTAAATCAGTGCCGCGGCGATAATAATCGCACCGGCCATCATGGCCAAATGGTCAGGTTCGGTGAGCAGGTGATATACACTTGCCGCAATCGTGAATGCGTGTTCGCCCGGATGTGCGAATGCTGCACCGGACGAAAATGAAGTCATACCTGCTGCGATCAAAAACTTTTTCATAAGCCGCTTCCTTTGCTCTTGCTGCGACGCGGAAACCTGTCCGTCCGTCCAAGGGCGGTTTAGCACCCTGCCCCCATATTTCAATAGCCCTTCGGTCGAACCCTGTAAAACTGTGTGGCCGCCTCGAAAGCCGCGCAGACCCGTAGGACGGTACGGTCATCAAACATCCGCCCCACCACTTGTAAACCCGCTGGCAAGCCAGCTTGTGTAAAGCCGCAGGGCACTGATGCCGCTGGTTGCTGCGTCAGATTGAAAGGATAGGTGAAAGGCGTCCAGTTCACCCATTTACCGTTGTTATCCGGGTCGTCTGGTTGCAGCTTGCCCGCTTCAAAAGCCGGAATCGGCAAGGTCGGCGTCACTAACACATCATAGTTTTCCATGAAAAGCCGCATACGCGTGCCAAGTTCCCCCCGCGCCTTGTTGGCGACCATAATGTCGTTTGCCGTGATGGACGCCGCTTGCTCCACCACATCAGCCAGGGCCGGATCGAGCAGCGCTTTTGTCTCTGGCGAGGCGTCTCCCAACAATGAACGTGCTCCTGACCACCACAAAGTCCGGAAGATGGGGGCCGGATCCTCAAAACCCGGATTGATCTCGGTCACTACTGCGCCCAGCTTTTCCAACTCACTCACGGCCTGCTTCACCAGCGCTGCAATCTCAGGGTTAACCTCGACATATCCCAATGTCACCGAATAGGCCACGCGCAGGCCTTTTAGCTTGCGCTTCAGCTTGTAAACGTAATCCACATCATCAAAGGGCAGCGAGAACCAGTCGCGATTGTCTGGTTGGCTGATCACGCTCAGCACCATCGCAGCATCTTCGACCGTCCGTGTCATTGGCCCCACATGGGCGACGGTGCCAAAAGGTGACAATGGAAAAGCAGGCACCCGGCCAAACGAGGGTTTCAGGCCAAAGGTGCCGGTGAAGCCGGCAGGAATGCGGATAGAGCCCCCGCCGTCCGTGCCCAAAGCCAGCGGCGCATAACCAGCAGCGAGACCTGCCGCAGAGCCGCCGGATGATCCACCCGGAGTCAGCGCCGGATTCCACGGGTTGCGCGTGACTCCTGTGAGCGGAGAATCAGTCACGCCTTTCCAGCCGAATTCCGGCGTGGTGGTGAGCCCCATGAATACTGCACCGGCTTCCCGCAATCTGGCCACAGAAGGCGCGTCCACATCCCACGTGCCGTCTTTTGACACTGTTTTTGAGCCCCTCAACGTAGGCCAACCCCTTGTCAGTAATAAATCTTTGATCAATATCGGTACGCCATCAAGCCGGCTTAAAGGCTCACCCTTTTTCCAGCGTTTGGTACTGGCTTCGGCCATCGCGAGGGTGGTCTTTTCGTCCAAACGGCACATGGCGTTGAGCGCGCCATCGTGTTTGTAAATCTGCTCGAAACAAGCCTCAGCGACCTCGACAGCCGAAAATTTCTTCTTGGAAAAACCTTTTTCCATCTTGGCTGCTGACAGCCAGTTAAGACGCTTAGACATTGTTTTCTCCTGATATTTCGTCATCAAAGCAGAACTCATTGTCACAATCAGCCCCAATTTCTTCAATTCTAAACAGAGTATGAACGGAACATTCAGGTTGCATTCCCAATTACCTTGTTAATGTGTCTTCAAGTTCAAACGAGGAAGTCTACAGAGGGAAAAGAAAAATGATCCGCTACTCACTCTTCATTCTAGCAGTCGCCGGTTCCGCAGCCACCGCATGGGCCTCTATTGCGCCAGCAATCGTCATCTCCTCGAACAACAATGTGACGGTAATTGAGAAAAACCAGTTTTGGCCCATCGGAGGCAAATTAATTGTCGAGAAGTGTGATGTGGAAGACTGTTCCGATACGCCACAAGGCTAAAAGTTTCTGAAATACGTTTGCAGGCCGGGACGGCAGGCAAGCGTCGAAAAACCGGGGTCGGAACAGGTCGCCTGTTAACCCGCCCCCTCGCCAGACGATCTGTCTCCGGCCCCGGTTTCCTTTTTTCTTTCTCCCGAAGGCAGTTCCCCGATCCCCTGCAAGCGATCCCCCAGACTGCCCCACTCGAACCCCGGCCCTGATCCTCTCAGGCCGGGGTTTTTTTATTGCCCGTACAATTAATCAATCGCGCCCGGCTTTGCCTCGACACAATTGCCACCCGGAATTGCCACCTGTTCATAGGAGTTCTCCAGATGCTGTTTTCGCATCATCTCACATGTCGGCAACGGTTTTAGAATCGGCGGCGGCACGCCATCGACAAACTCCTGCATCAGTACTGATTCATTATACCAGTCGTCATGCCCCTCCCAGTTCAACGCATAACTTGGCGCAACCGGAAACGCTTGAAATAACGTAAGAAGAACTAGAAACAGAAAAATGAGTCGATGACGGATCAAACTTACTCCCTGCCCTTCCTGCCGCGCTGGTTGGGATATCTCGCTTTGGCCGTCGGCATGTTCATGGCGATTCTTGACATTCAGGTTGTGGTCACATCGCTGAAGGCTATCGAGGAAGCGCTGCATATAGGTGCCGATCGCATGAGTTGGGTGCAAACATCCTACATCATTGCCGAGGTTATCGCCATACCGGTCACGGCGCTGCTTACGCGCGTGCTGTCGATGCGCTGGCTGTTTGTAACAGCACTGAGCGTTTTCACCTTCGCTTCGATTGGTTGTGCGCTTTCGACCGGCTTTGCCGATTTGCTGGCTTGGCGTGTGTTACAGGGATTTGCTGGCGGCGTGCTGATACCGCTCGTTTTCTCGGCGATCTTTTTATTGATGCCGAAAGGCCCGCAACAAACTCTTGCCACGGCTATTGGCGGCTTTCTGGCCGTGCTGGGCCCGGCCTTCGGCCCTATCATTGGCGGTTGGCTGACCGAACATTATTCATGGCATTGGCTGTTTCTGATCAATGTTGGACCGGGATTACTGGCGGTTTTAACGGGGCTTATTTTTCTTCCCCGCGTCAAACAACAATGGAATATTCTGGGAGAACTGGACTGGTTTTCACTGCTCAGTTTCGGGCTGAGCCTGGCACTTCTGGTTATTGGGCTGAAAGAAGCACCGGGCCGGGGTTGGCTTTCTATTGTTGTTCTGGGCTGTTTCGTGCTGTCGGCCCTTTGTCTCTTCCTCGCAGTGCGAAGGCCGCATTCTGCCATCCTGTTCCATCTGCTGAAAGATCGAGCGCTCGCCTACGGCTGCACATTGTCGTTTCTACTCGGCTTCCTGCTGTTCTCCAGCGTCTATTTGCTTCCGGTCTTTTTAGGTTTTGTGCGAGGTCATGGCCCCTTGGCCATTGGCATGATCGCCCTGGTGTTGGGCATGACACAACTCGCCGCCGCTCCTGTTACCGTGCTGGTTGATCGTTACGTCGACGCGCGATTGTTGACCGCAGTTGGGTTTTTAATTTTTGCGGCGGGGTTTGCGCTCAATGCGAATTTGACGGTGAATTCCGATTACGCAGAATTGTTCTGGCCACAGGTGCTGCGCGGTGCGTCGATTGCGCTGTGCATTCTACCACCCATCCGCATTGCGCTGGCTTTGATGCCGATCGACAGGGTCAGCGATGCATCTGGCCTGTTCAATCTCGTCCGCAACATCGGCGGCGTGATCGGTATTGCGGTGATGGACACTGTCATGTTTTCACGCGCACCTGAACATGCCGAAACCCTACTGGAACTTGTGCGCACGTCACCAGCTGAAGCGGCACCACTTCTTGGCGTAACAATTGATGAACTGCCCGCACCTGACGACGCCATGGGCATCTTCGGCCTCACTGACTTGGTGCAAAATGCGGGATTGACGCAAGCCATCAATGAATGCTGGTGGCTGCTGGCAATCATGTCGCTCGTGGCCTTGCCGCTGCTATGGTCGCTCGGTCCAGTTGAAAGTGCAAAAGCCATCAAGAGCCGGAAACCGCTTGAGTCATAGACGCTTGATCACTGGTATCAACTTGCGCTTCGCATTTGAACGATGTTCTCCAAATGATGCTTCAGTAGTGGTCCCAATTTCGTATCACCAATGCCGTGACCAAGAACGCGCTGTAAAAACATGACGTCGAAGTTCGAGTTGCCTTCAAGAACTACGGGTCCATTCGGCGTCAAAGCAATATCCCAACCTACGACAATCCGGTGTCTGCAGGCCTTGTGAATATCACAAGCGATCTTCAACAATGCGGGCCAGTTTTGAATTACGCGTCCTTCAATCACAGCTCCCGTCACCGGGTGATGCGTCATATGCACATGCGACGTCGCAAAATTGTCACCTACCCATAACCCCAATTGCCCCGTTTCAACATTGATTGGTGCCGCATATTCTTCGTCAGGCAGAAACTGCCACTGTGGTTCGAGTTTGGAAAGCAAGCGCAACATCGCAAGCTTCACTATAGGTTCACCGTCACGATCAAGGCACGTGATGACGCGGAAAGCCAATAGCGAGTCCAACGCCAAATCCGCAATTTCGGCGTGATTGCGTAGCCAAGGCTGAATGATTATTGGATGTTGTTTTGATTGCAATTTCAGCGCATCCCAAACACCTTGCAGTCCGCTCCTATTGCCATCGGCATGCTCATAGGAATCGCAGCCATGATAGCGAAACACACTTGTGCCCAAGGCTCCCATGCCACGTCGCGGCTTGCAGAACAGATCTTGGCCAAAGTCCACTTCAGATACAAGCAGTGTCACCACACTATCTGAGATCGTCGCTAAAAGGGCGGGATGGGCAATATCTGAACGTTTGCACAAATCACTGAATTGCGACTTATCATTCATTTCACCGCTCTTGTTTGGGTTGGGCAGAGTCTTGTTCAGGGTCGAAAAAAGGCCATTCTTTGTTTCAAAGCGTGTCAACAGCTGAGGCACGGCAGCGAGGCGTTCTGGCCGATAGAGTTCGAAAGAATAATAGCTCGGCGGATCAATCCCCTCTCGGAACCACAGCAGCCACATCTCTTTGAATTGCGTCAAAAGCGAAACACCTGTCGCCCGCCAGAGTGCGGGGCCCGCGCGCGCCAGAAGGTATGCCATTGCGACTGAAACAGTGGCTTCTTTCAACACGGGATAGAATGCGGCTCTGATCGGCGGATGCCTGGCGGAACGGCGCATTGGACCAGACTCAAACAAGCGCCTTGCGTAGCGGCCAAACCCCTCATCCGCTTTTGCATTATTCGCATGCACAATGGCAATGCGTTCTTGCACACTGGCGCGATATCCAACCACCAAGAACAGCAGGAGCGCGATCAACATCAAAAGTTGAATGCTCAAATCCTGCAAGTGGCTTAGCTGGAACGGCGCATCCTCAAAAGCATTCAAACCGACGTAGCCCGCAATACAAATTAGCGCAGCCGCAGCTAATTTTCGACCGCGCAACAATTCGCCGATAGCGACGGCAATAACCAAAATGGATATGACAGTAAACAGCCGTGCAACCAAAACATCTGACACAACTGCCGTTGGCCTGACTGCAATCGGCAACCAATCCAGTCCCACATCCGTGATTTCAAAAAGGATTAAAACACCAACCAGTATGGTTGAGAATATCCAGAATGAAAAACCTGATTTTTTTCTACGTTTCAAGAAGCCCATGACGAAGCACATCAACAACGCGAGTGTGGCGGTGATAGCGAGTGAGATATGAAATGGCGAAAATGAATCTACCCCCCAAGCCGGGAACAGCAATTGAGCAACGAAGGTTGTCAATGCGATCATAACAACAAGTGTTGAAAGCGTTACGGCATTTAAAGGTTTGAACGGGTCAGGCATAAGAGCCTCATAGCACCGTGTCGAGGCGGAATGACCAATACAATTTCGTAATATTATGCGAATCTTACAAAAAAAACGGGCATCCAGCGGACGCCCGTTTGGTGTCGATATGATAACGGCTTAGCCGTGCTTCATCAGGCTCTCCTGGGCCATGTTCAGGTGCATGGCGCAGCCCTTGATGTCGCCCTTCTTCTTCAACTTTCCGGCCATTTCATTTTCATGCATGGCCATTTCTTCCTGCTTCTTCATTTCAGGATGAGCCATAGAGTCCTTGATCATCATCTCGACTTTATGCATTGAACTTCCATTGCACTTCAACTTGCCAGCGGCTTGGGCTGGGGCGATGGCGAAAAGGGCAATAACTGTTGCAGCGACGACGTATTTCATGGTTTGATTCCTCAATTGAAAGAGACCTTTTGTCTCGCTTTTGACGATGCCGCGTTATACGATCACAATCAAAACACCAACGCGTCAATCACCGGTTTGTGACACCAAGTGATCAATTCACTCACGAACCACTGAACCAGTTGTAGCCTTGATCTTCCCAATAGCCTCCTGGAT
>CAXTLE010000025.1:0-18486 GCA_964244855.1 uncultured Aestuariivirga sp.
ATGAATCCTGCCCGCCACAGGATGTGATCACCTATGGTGCAGAATTATTGGGCATCCCGCCACCGCCGGAAATTCCATTTGAAAAAGCTGATCTGTCACCAATGGGACGCAGTTTTTTCATGGATTCAAAACGCGTATCGAATGCGCGGGTGAAAGATGAGCTGGGGTATAAGTTTCAGTTTCCGGACTATCGGGTGGGGTTGAAAAGTTTGCGATAGGGGACAGTTTACTTTTCACAGACCATCATCGTTTTGCGAGATTATCGCTGAAAGTAAACTGTCCCCGAACTCTTCACACCCCATCCCCATCAACCCGCATCGCCAATTGCAATACCGTCTCCCGCATGATCCGAAGATGTGGTTGCGTTGACAATCGGTGATCACCGCCCTTGACCAGCGTCAGGGCAATATCGCCCTGTAGCGCTTCCATGGTTTTTACCGCGTGGTCAGGCGGCACATCGGTGTCTTCGGTGCCTTGCAGAATGCGCACCGGGAAAGGCAAACTCAAACCATCCGCAAGCAAACCGTGCCGCGCGCCATCTTCAATCAATTCATATGTAATCGGATAAGGTGCGCCGTAATCAGAGGGCTGTCGCCATACGCCGTCGCTCACCAAAATCTCGCGGTCGTCTTCCGACATTTTAGCCCACATCAATTCACGTGTCATGTCAGTTGCGGGTGCGATCAACACCATGCCGCCGATGCGGCGGAAAGCGGCTTCATCTTCCCGCTGCAAACGTTTCGCCAACAACAGCGCCAGCCAGCCGCCCATTGATGAGCCAACGATAATCCGCTTGTTGCGGGTGTGATTGAGGAACATGTGGGTGGCCTGTTCCAGCCATTGTGAAATCGTGCCGTCGGTGAAGGTGCCTGAGGATTTGCCGTGGCCTGAATAGTCAAAGCGCAGGCACATCCGGCGTTTGGCGCGGGCAAGATCGCCCAGGCTCTCACCCTTGCTTCCCGCCATGTCAGACATGAAACCGCCCAGCCAGAAGAAGCCGCAGGGGCCAAATTCGTCATTCGGGCCGTCTTTCAGGTAAGCCAGCCTGAAATCCATCAATTTGTCATCAAATGCCAGTGTGGCCATCTTCGAATTGCCCTTCATTTCACAGTGGTTTCTTGCTAACGACTGTGGGCCGGATTCGCAATTGTTGTCCTCCGGCGTCTAACAACCGGAGAGATTTGACGCTTGAGCCTACCACCCCGCCGCCCTGCAACCAACCGCAACGCCCCCCCGCCTACCCGTGAGGACGAGCACAAGATCAACAATCGTATTGACGCCCGCGAAGTGCGCCTCATCGGTGCAGATGGTGCCAATGTTGGCGTGGTGCCGACGCGGCAAGCCCTGATCATGGCGGATGAGGCGGGTCTTGACCTGGTTGAAATTTCCCCCGATGCGCAGCCGCCCGTCGCCAAGATTCTCGACTATGGCAAATTCCGTTTCCAGGAACAGAAGAAAGCCGCCGAAGCCCGCAAGAACCAGAAGATCGTTGAGCTGAAAGAAATCAAGCTCCGTCCGATGATCGACGACCATGACTTCGACACAAAAATGAAAGCCGCCCGCCGCTTCTTCGAAGAAGGCGACAAGGTGAAGTTCACACTGCGCTTCCGTGGCCGCGAAATGGACCACCAGGATTTGGGCTACAAGCTGTTGCTGCGCGTGAAAGCGGGCATGGCGGATATGGCCAAGGTTGAGCTGGAGCCAAAACCTGAAGGTCGGCAGATTATTATGATCCTGGCGTCCAAGCCGAAGAGCTAGATTCTTCACTTCTCCCGCTTGCGAGGCCTCTGCGAAAGAGGCCTCGCAAGCGGGAGAGGTGAAGGGGAGCTCTTTGCTACTCCGCCGCCAAGCGCTGCGGCGGCTCTTCAAACTTCTTGAAATTCTCCGCAAACAAGCCAACCAGCTTTTCCGCCGCCACATCGTAAGCTTTCATATTGGCCCAGCATGCGCGCGGGTTCAGCAGTTTTGCATCTATGCCTTGAACTTCAACCGGCACCTCAAAACCAAAGTTCTCATCCCGGCGCAATTCAACATTTTCCAGCGCACCTGACAAAGCCGCATTCACCAGCGCGCGCGTCACGGCAAGCGGGAAGCGTTTGCCCACATCATAAGCACCACCGGTCCAGCCTGTGTTGACGAGGTAGCATGGCACTTTGTGTTGGCGCATGCGTTCCGCCAACATATCTGCGTACACGGAGGGATGCAGCGGCAGGAATGGCGCTCCAAAGCAGGCCGAGAAGGTGGCAACCGGTTCGTTGACGCCGCGTTCAGTGCCTGCAACCTTAGCCGTGTAGCCGGACATGAAGTGATACATGGCCTGCTCTTCCGTCAACTTGGCAATGGGCGGCAGCACACCGAACGCGTCCGCCGTCAGCATGATGATGACTTTTGGAGGCGGTGCCTTGCCCGTCGTTGAGGCATTGATAATTGCGCGCAGAGGATAAGCCAGGCGCGTGTTTTCGGTTAGCGACTTGTCGGCAAAATCAACTTCGCGGGTATCCGGATCAACCACGACATTTTCAAGAACAATGCCCCAGCGCATCGCTGCTGCATGAATTTCGGGTTCTCCTTCTGGAGCCAGATTGATGGCCTTGGCATAGCAACCACCTTCAAAGTTGAACACGCCGTCTTCCGACCAGCCATGTTCATCGTCGCCGATCAGGCAGCGTTCTGGATCAGTCGAGAGCGTAGTCTTGCCGGTGCCGGAGAGGCCGAAGAAAATTGCAGTGTCACCGTTTTTGCCGACATTGGCCGAGCAATGCATGGGCAGCACGCCTTTCATCGGCAGCATGTGGTTCAATACCGTGAAGACGGATTTCTTGATCTCGCCGGCATATTGGGTGCCGGCGATCAGAACGATGCCCGCCTTCAAATCCATGGCGATGACGGTTTCTGAACGCGTGCCGTGTTTCGCCGGATCGGCCTTGAAGCTGGGCAGGCAGATGATGGTGAGCTTTGGCGTGAAAGACTTGCCCGCAATCGGCTTGATCAGCAGATGACGGATGAAGAGAGCCTGCCATGCGTATTCGGTTATGACGCGGGTTTCGAGCGCGAAGCTTGCATCAGCACCGCCCAACAGGTCCTGCACGAACAGTGCCTTCATGCGGGCATGGGCCAGCATATCGGTTTTCAACACATCGAACTGGCGCTGCTCCAATGACTGGTTATTGTCCCACCACACATTGCCATCGGTGGCCGCGTTGCGGACGATGAATTTGTCTTTGGGAGCACGGCCCGTGTGGGTGCCAGTGGTGACGGCGAGGCCGCCGGTGGCCGTTACCCCTGCTTCGCCACGGTCGATGGCTTCCTGGTACAGCACTGCATCAACCGCATTCCACGAAATGCAATTGGCCCAGCGCAGACCAAGAATGGCGAGTTGGGCGCGGATGACAGGATCGAGCAAATCATTGACAGCGTTCATGGGCGTTCTCCCGGACAGGTATTGTCCTGTCGTGGAGCAGTCATCGCTGATGATTTTAATGATGTAAAGAAGTATTTACATCAATGGTTGATGTTATCGTAAATCAATATTTGATGTGTTTACGTCTCTGCGATACGGTAGAATTTCGCCGCTGTTTCCCCGAAGATTTTTGCATTTTCCGGCCTTTGACCAACAATACTTTGCGCCGCGTCGTGCCAACTCGCGTAGCTGCCGTTCAACTCCAGTACGGGCCAGTCAGACCCCCACATGACGCGGTCAGCGCCGAAACTGGAGATGACGTGTTGGGCGTAGGGTTTAAGGGTTTCAGTGGTCCAGCCGGGCTGTGCTTCTGTCGCAATACCAGAGAGTTTGCAGAACACTGGGGTATAGCGGGCGATGGCGGCCATCTTTGTGGCCCAGGGTTCATACTGTTCTTCGCGGATCACCGGCTTCATGCAGTGGTCAATCACGGTGCGCATCCTGGGGTAAGTATCGAATAATTTGCGGAACGGATCGAGGTGGATGGGAAAGCCCAACGCATCAAAAGTCAAATCCAGATCAACAATGGCGGCGAAGGCCCATTGCACGTCTTTCCGGTGCATCCAATCTGGATCGGGCAAGTCCTGAATCATCGGCCTGACACCTGCGAACTTCGGGTGATTTTTAAGACGTGCCAATTGCTTGAAATCATCGCGGTTTTCAAAATCCACCCAGCCTACAACCTTGGCCACAAAATCCGTGGCATCGGCAATGCCAAGCATGAATTCGGTTTCGTTGACGGTGGGTGCGGCCTGCACCAGCACGGTTTTATCAATGCCATGTGCTTTGAGATGCGGCTGCAAATGTTTCGGCATGATGATGCGGCGAAGGGGCTTGGCACCCTCGTTCTCCATCCAGCCATGATCGCCACGGTTGGGATTCCAGAAATGTTGGTGTGAATCGATTTTCATGGCGTGGGTGCACGCGGATCAAGCAATCCTTCGGCCTTCAAGTGTTTCCAGAGTTTTTTTGGAATTTTGGTACTCATGGTTTTCACGTTCTGAGCGACCTCTTTAGGGCTCACTGCACCGGGGAGAACAGAGACAACAGACGGATGGGTGAGCGGGAAGCGGAGGGCCGCCTGTGCGATCTTCACATCATGGGCCTTGCAGATGTTCTCAATTTTTCCAACGCGCTCGAGGATGGCTTTGGGTGCCGGTTCATAATTGTAGAAGGCCCCTTTCTTGGCACCCGTCGCAAGAATGCCGGAATTGTAAGGCCCGCCCAAAAGAATACCGATGCCGCGCTTTTCACACAGTGGCAGGAACGAGTTCAGTGATTGCTCTTGCTCAAGCAAAGTGTAGCGACCTGCCAACAAAAACAGGTCATAGTCTCCCTGCTCGGCCATGGTCTGGCACACCTGCCATTCGTTCACGCCGACACCAAAGGCCTTGATGACTTTTTCATCTCTCAGCTTCAGCAAAGCCTTGTAGCCGCTGTTCAGCACTGTCTTGATGTGTGCGTCACTGGCTTCCTTGCTGCCATGGGTCCAGATATCGCAATCATGCACCAGCAGAATGTCGATCGTGTCCAAGCCCAATCGCTCAAATGAAAACTCAAAGGAGCGCATGAAGCCGTCGTAGCCGTAGTCAAATTTTTCCTTGCGCGAGGGGGTGTTGAAAAATTTGCCGATGCCGGTGCGGGTCGTGGGCGTGCTCATTTCAAGCACACGGCCAACCTTGGTTGACACGATGTAGTCGCTGCGTTTCTTTCCATAGAGAAAATTGCCAAGCCGGGTTTCCGACAGACCCAAGCCATAAAGCGGTGCGGTATCGAAATAGCGGATGCCCGCCTTCCATGCCGCTTCAAATGTGGCCAAGGCTTCTGCATTCGAATGGGGACGATAGAGATTACCGAGTGGAGCCGAGCCAAAGCCCAATTCGGTAAAATTCAGATCAGCACCTGAAGGAGCTTTGAAGTGGCGATTTTTCATGGAGATGGCCTTCGCATTGCTGTTGTGTTGCCTTGCGTTCAAGTCTAATGAACTGTTATATCAGTTTGCAAGTTGAATTCACCATGACCCTCGAAATCGTTTCCAAGCCTTCCATGATCCGTCTCAACGGCGCTGACAATGTGCTGGTCTCCACCCGCATTGTCGAGAAGGGCGAAAACACATTCGAAGGCGTTGCCGCCCGCGCCAGAATCATGCGCGGTCATAAGATGGCATCAAGAGCGATTGCTGAGGGCACACCCATCCGCAAATTTGGCCAGATCATCGGTTTTGCCAAGGGCAATATCGAAGCCGGTGATTGGGTGCATGAACATAATGTTGTGATGGGCGAGCTCGCACATGACTATGCCTATGCGCAGGCCGCCAAACCAGAACCTGTATTGCCCGAGTCAGAACGCGCCACCTTCCTGGGCTATCGCCGCAAGAACGGCAAGGTGGGAACGCGCAATTACATCGGCATCATGACTTCGGTGAATTGTTCAGCGACAGTTGCCACCTTGATCGCCAAGGAAATGTCAAAGCCCGGCATGCTGGACGCTTATCCAAACATAGATGGTGTCGTCGCGCTCCGGCAGGACAATGGCTGCGTCATTGATTACCGTGGAGTGATCTTCGACACGTTCAAACGCACGGCTTGGGGCTATGCCACCAATCCGAATATGGGCGGTGTCATGATGGTGGGGCTGGGCTGTGAGGGCTTCCAGATCCCGCGCTTTAAGGAAGCCTACAAGGTTGAGGAGGGCGACACCTTCCGCACCATGACGATTCAGGAAACCGGCGGCACCCGCAAAACCGTTGAAGCTGGTGTGAAAGCCGTCATCGAGATGCTGCCGCATGTCAACAACGTGAAGCGCGAGACGTGTTACGCGTCTGACTTGATTGTGGCGCTGCAATGTGGCGGTTCTGACGGCTATTCCGGCATCACCGCGAACCCTGCACTGGGAGCCGCCGTTGACATTTTGGTACGCCATGGTGGCACTGGCATTTTGTCGGAGACGCCCGAAATTTATGGTGCTGAACATTTGCTCACGCGCCGCGCGGCAACCCGCGAAGTGGGCGAAAAACTCGTGGGCATCATCAAGTGGTGGGAAGACTATACCCGCCGCAACAATATGGAAATGAACAACAACCCGTCGCCCGGCAACAAACTGGGCGGCCTCACCACCATTCTCGAAAAATCATTGGGTGCAGCAGCCAAGGGCGGCACCACTACTTTGCAGGCCGTCTATAACTACGCCGACCCCGTGACTGCCAAGGGCTTCGTGTTCATGGACACGCCAGGCTATGACCCCGTGGGTGCCACAGGCCAGGTGGCAGGCGGTGCCAATGTCATGTGTTTTACCACAGGTCGCGGTTCAGCCTACGGCAACAAGCCCTGCCCCTCTATCAAACTTGCCACCAACACCATGATCTATAACCAGATGATCGAAGACATGGATATCAATTGCGGCGACGTGATTGAAGGTGTGTCGCTTGAGGAGAAGGGGCAGCAGATATTTGATCTGATCTTGAAAACCGCGTCGGGCCAGAAAACCAAATCCGAAGAGCTGGGCTATGGCGAGAACGAATATGTGCCTTGGTACATCGGCGCTGTGATGTAGTCCCAGCCATTTTTGCACCATGATTTTGCTGCATCCCCGCAGTTCCCGGCCTTAACCTTGCTGTCAGACTTAGACCGCTAAAATACCTCCGGGCGTGGAGTAGTTGCGTATGGGTGTTTTCGGGGGAAAGAAAAAGCCAAGGGGCAAGGGCCGGGCAGAGCCTCGCTTGTTTGCCGACGCGTCTGCACCGCGCGGTCGTGGTCAAAAACCCAGGAAACCACAACGACGGTTTTTCCGTTGGTTGTTCAAAATGTTTTTCGCCTTTGCCTTCTGGGGCAGTGTTGCGGCGGCGGGTCTGTTTGCCATCACTTGGTATTCGCTTGACCAGAAAGGCTTGTTTCAGGTTCCCGAACGCGAACCGGGCATCATGTTGCTGGCCAGTGATGGCAGCGAGATTGCAGAGCAGGGCACTTTTTTTGGCGATGCGGTGTCGATGGCGGAATTGCCGGACTATGTGCCAAACGCCATTATCGCCATCGAGGATCGGCGCTTCTATTCACATTACGGCATTGACCCCATCGGCATCGCCCGCGCCATGGCGCGCAATGCCATGCGGGGCCAGATGCGCGAAGGTGGTTCGACCCTCACGCAGCAATTGGCGAAAAACCTGTTCCTGAGCCATGAGCGCACCTTCAGCCGGAAGGCGCAGGAACTGGTGTTTGCGGTTTGGCTCGAATCGAAATTCACCAAGGATGAAATTCTGCAACTCTATTTGAACCGCGTTTATTTCGGTGGCGGTGCCAATGGCATCGACAAGGCGGCGCGCACGTTTTACGGAAAGTCGGCTTATGAGCTGTCGTTGATGGAGGCAGCAACGCTTGCGGCCTTGTTGAAAGCGCCCACCACTTATAATCCCGCACGCAATCCTGAAGAAGCCTCTGCCCGCGCCAAACTGGTCTTGGCCAATATGGTGACCGAAGGCTTCATCACCAAGGAGGAAGCGCTTGACGCTGTCGACAATCCGTCAAAAGCCGCGACGCATGATTTTACGCCGGCCACGCAATATGCTGTCGATTGGATCAATACACAGCTTCCCTTGTTGATCAAAAAGCAAACGCAATCCCTCATTATCGAAACCACCATCGAGCCAAATTTGCAGGCCAATGCGGAGAACGTATTGCGCAAACGCCTCTCTGACAATGCGAAGAAACTAAACGTGTCACAAGGTGCCGTCGTCACCATGGATGGTACGGGTGCCATACGTGCCCTCGTTGGTGGGCGCAGTTACAAGCGTAGCCAGTTCAACAGAGCAACGGAAGCCAAGCGCCAGCCGGGTTCAGCTTTCAAGGCATTTGTGTATTTAGCGGCAATGGAAAATGGTTACAGGCCAGACTCCGTGGAAGTGGATGAGCCCGTCCAAATCGGCAACTGGAGTCCCGAAAACTACAAGCGCAAATATCTTGGCAATGTTTCACTGGACCAAGCCTATGCGCTATCTCTGAACACGGTTGCTGCAAAACTCACTCAGGCCGTATCACCTTCAGCCGTGACGCAAGTCGCCAAGCGGTTGGGCATTACATCAAAGCTTGGGCAGGATGCGTCGATTGCTTTGGGAACGTCGGAAGTGTCACTGCTCGAAATGACAACTGCCTTCACGCCTTTTGCCAATGGCGGTCGCGCCGTTGAACCCTTCATCGTCAAACGTATTCTGTCGCGTGACGGCTCCGTGCTCTACACACGCAGCGGCGATGGTTTGGGGCAGGTGATTGGTGAACGTGAACTTGGTGATATGAACTCCATGATGCGACAGGTGATCCTGACGGGGACAGGCACCAAGGCACGTTTCGATGGGCAGGATATGGGCGGCAAGACTGGAACGTCGCAAGATTATCGTGACGCTTGGTTTGTAGGCTACACGCCTTATCTGATCACCGGCGTGTGGATGGGCAATGACGACAATGCTCCGACGAAAAAAGTAACGGGCGGATCGCTACCCGCATTGGTGTGGCACGACATCATGCAACAGGCGCACCGCGGTATGCCGGAATTGCCATTGCCAGGTCAGCCATCGCAGGCATCGGAGCCTGAAATGCAAGTGTCAGATGTGAACGAGGTGATTGAACCGTCACCACAGGTGGCGGCACCGACAGAACAATCCGACGTGCGAAAGGCGCAAAGACCGAAGCGTGAGCGTGGATTGCTGGCGCGGATATTCGGGATTGGCGAGAAGAAAGACAAGAATGCCGGAACGGGGATTTATGATTGAAGACGTCCCTCACACACCGTGATGCAACGTGTGTCCGTTCAGCTTTAGCCACTGCTTTGCCGCTCGCGTATGCGCACAATGCGTCAACACATGTCGCCAGAATTTCGGACCGTGGTTCATTTCCTTAAGATGTGCGACTTCATGCGCTGCCACATAATCCAGCACGATGGGTGGCGCCAATATCAGTCGCCATGAATAAGACAATGCACCATCTGCCGAGCAGGAACCCCAGCGACTTTTCTGGTCGCGCACGTTAAGCTTTGAAAATTGACATTGCATTTTCGCGGCGTAGTCGGTGGATGCGATGCGCAAATCAAGTTCGGCCTGCTGTTTCAGCCAGTCCACCAGGCGGCGTTGCCAATGCGCTTCCGTACCCGATACCGAAACGGTATTTGCCGCTAAATCAACTTGCACCAAACCGCGCGCTTTGCCCGTCCGGATAATTTGCATCTCGACGCCACGTAGCATGATTTTATCCGTAGACTGATCATCGTGTTTCCGTCCGCGATGCGCCAGCGTGTTTTGCATCCAGATTTTCGATGCTTCAATGAAACGCGCAGCAGCGATCTGGCTTTGGCGTTTGGGAACGGTGAGTATGAAACTCTCGCCGTCGCGGTTTAGTCGAAGCACCATGCGACGCGCCGTGGCATGACGCTTCAAAGCGACGGCCACTAGCAATCCTTCAAGATCAACGGCCACTGGTTCCAGCGGCTTCAAAGGTGCTGGAGAAGATTTGCCGAACAGCATCTGCCTGAGCGGCAGCATGATCAGCGTCCGGCGTGGACTTGGGTAAAGGCGTTGATCACGGGCACGACATCACTGAGGAAGCGTTTGCCGGAAAACACGCCGTAGTGTCCCACACCCTTTTGCACATGGTCGGATTTCATTTCAGGTGGCAAAGCCGCGCACAGTTTATGCGCCGCCTGGGTTTGGCCAGGGCCTGTGATATCGTCGCGTTCACCTTCTATCGTCAGCAATGCCGTGTCGGTGATAAATTCTGGCGTCACCAGTTCACCGCGATAATGATACGTACCCTTGGCCAGACGCTGGTTGATGAAGACACGTTCAATCGTTTGCAAATAAAATTCAGCATCGAGATCCATGACCGACAAATACTCGTCATAAAAATCCTGCACCTTATCGGCTGAAGGAATATCGCCTTCGACCATATGCCAATACAAATCACGATGCGCCGTCACATGGCGGTTGGTGTTCATTGAGATGAATCCGGCAAGCTGAATGAAGCCCGGATAAACTTTGCGGCCCACGCCTGTGTGCGGCGGTGGCACATCGGAGATCATGTTGTTGCGAAACCACATCTCGCCCTTTTCCTGGGCAAGCTTGTTGACGGCAGTCGGGTTGAACCGCGTGTCAACGGGACCACCCATCAGGATCATTGTGGAGGGCACGAGCGGGTCTTTCCGCGCATTCATGAGTGACACGGCGATCATTACCGGAACAGACGGCTGGCATACAGCCATCACATCAGCGCGCTCACCCAGAACATGCAGCATTTCGATCACGTAGTCGGTGTAATCGTCAAGATCGAACGGACCCGCATTGGCAGGCACGGTGCGGGCATCGGCCCAGTCCGTCACATAAACGTCGTGGTCGGGCAGCATACCTTCGACGGTGTTGCGCAGCAGGGTTGCGAAATGACCGGACATTGGCGCCACCATCAGAAGTTTACGACCGGGCGCCACGTCTTTCTTTTTGAAATGCAGCAGGCGGCAAAACGGCCTTTGCCAGACGACGTTCTCTTCCACATCGACCAGACCTTCCTTGGTCAGGACGTTGTCGATATCGAAAGTCGGCTTTGAATAACGGCGGGTCATGCGTTCGAACATGTGCAGAGAGGCTTTCGCCTGCTTGCCCAATTGCGTGCCGCTGAAAGGATTTGACTCGTTGAGCCAAAATTCCGCACCAGCTTTGGCCGCCAAGCGGAAGGGCGCCATGGCAGCGTGCTGCATCTCGAACATTTGATATAGCATTGGCTCAAAGCCCCTTGTGTTGCAGTGCAATGTAACCTTGCGCGCCCACGTTAACAAGCCCTCAAAGCCAAGCTATAAGTCTAGGTGCGGCCCAAGGCCTGTTTCAAGCCGGCCGCCAGCGCCTTGGCATCCGTCGAATAGCTGAAATGTTTCAAGAACTTGCCGTCATTTCCCATGAGATAAATGATGGCGGAATGGTCCATCTGATAGTTTTTGGGATCGGCCTTGTTCTCCTGTTTGGCGTAGAAAACCCGATAAGTTTGCGCCATTTCAGCGATTTGGGCGGGGCTTCCGGTCAATCCGGTGAAGCGTTCCCCGAAATTGCTGACGTAAGCAGCCATCACCGCAGGGGTGTCGCGCTCAGGATCGACGGTCACGAATATCGGCTGGATGTCAGCACCCGTGTCGCCCATTTCAGTCAAAGCCGCAGCCATGACCTGCAGTTCAGTCGGGCACACATCAGGGCAAAAGGTGAAGCCGAAGAATAGCAGAATCGGCTTTCCGAGAAAAGTTTTGTCGGTAACGGTTTCGCCCTTTTGATTGATCATGGAGAAGGGACCACCGACCAAAGCTACACCGGAACCGGTGGAGATGTTCTTGTTCGACAGCAGGGCATAGCCGCCGAGAAGCAGGGCCACGAACAAGGTCACAAGTCCGAAGATGACTGAGGGTCGTGTCGATGATGGCTGGTTTTGCATGATCGTTTACGTCTCCCTCCTCCTTGTGGGGAGGGTCGGGGTGGGGGTCGCTCCGACCGCCGATTCTTGTAAAGAATTCTTTTTAAAAATCAGACGTCCGAGCGACCCCCACCCTAACCCTCCCCACAGGGGGGAGGGAATGATCTTGGTGCGGGAGCTGATATGCGCATTTTGTTTCATGTGTGCATTGCTATATCATACACCCGGCAAAATACCCGCAACAACTCTGTCACAGGACCATGACCGACACACTCCGCAGTTTCGCACCACGGCTTCTGGGCATTGGACAGCATCAGGCGCCCATCCGTTTGCGCACTCTCGTGCGGTTGCGCTGGCTGGCGGTGATCGGGCAGACCGGCACCGTTTTGCTCGTGTCCTTCATGCTGCAATATCAATTGCCGCTGGGGGCCTGCCTTGCGGTGATTGCATTGTCGGCCTGGCTCAATGTGTTTCTCGCCTTCCGCTGGCGTGCGGGGCAAATTCTATCGACGCGAGCTGCGGGCCTTTTGCTGGCTTATGACGTGGTGCAGCTGGCTGGCCTATTGTATCTGACGGGCGGACTGCAAAACCCTTTCGCATTTCTCTTTCTCGTACCTGTCACCGTATCAGCTACAGCTCTCACCCTGCGTTGGACCATGTCGCTGGGTATCATGGCGTTTGCGTTTTCGACATTACTTGCATTTTTTCATCTGCCGCTGCCGTGGCGGGCGGGGGCTGAATTCTCGCTGCCCGCAACTTATGTAGGCGGCATGTGGATCGCCATTGTCTGTGGCACCGGGTTTTCCGCAGTCTACGCACGGCGCATGGCAGAGGAAGCGCAGATGATGTCGGCAGCTTTGAATGCCACGGAAATGGTTTTGGCGCGCGAACAGCGTTTGTCCGCACTTGATGGTTTGGCCGCCGCCGCTGCCCATGAACTCGGCACGCCACTCGCCACCATTGCGCTTGTGGCCAAAGAGCTGAAGCGCGAATTTCCCAGCAGCAATCCGCATGCCGAAGATATTGACCTCCTGATCAGCCAGGCCGCACGTTGCCGCGAAATTCTGGCCAAGCTTTCGAACCGCGAGCAATCAGAAGACAAAATTTACGGACAGGTCAAAATCTCGTCGTTGCTGGAAGATTTAGTTGCACCTTTGCGCGGGTCGGATGTTGAGATCAAAGTTATCTGTGAATCCACTGGCACGGAGACGCCGGAACCGGTGCTTTTGCGCAATCCCGGACTTTCTTACGGCCTTTCGAACATTCTCGAAAATGCAATCGACTTCGCCGAAAGCTGGGTTGAAGTAAAAGCGACATGGACGGCTTCCTCAATAACATTGCACGTGGTTGATGATGGGCCTGGTTTTGACAGTTTCATTTTTGACCGCTTGGGTGATCCTTTCGTCACCACCAGACCAGGCTATGACAACGCAATTGATTCACAAGGGGCACGTGGCCACGAGGGCATGGGGCTTGGACTGTTCATTGCGAAAACCCTGCTCGAACGCTCCGGCGCTGCGGTCTCGCTATCAAACCGGAAGCCGCCGGAGCAGGGTGCTGATGTGAAACTACAATGGCCGCGCCAGAGTATCGACGTCAGTCTGGCCCCTGCAAAAGCGCTTGACGCTAAACCAACGCAACGCCAATGACGTAACACAGGTATGAACATCATGATCCACCCGCAAGATAAAACCCTTCTGCTCGTTGATGACGACAAGCCGTTTCTCACCCGCCTCGCCCGCGCCATGGAAACCCGTGGCTTCGTGGTGCGCATGGCCGACACTGTGGCCGAGGGCATAGCCCAGGTCAAAGCCCAGGCCCCCGGCTATGCCGTGGTTGATTTGCGCCTGGGCGATGGCAATGGCCTCGACGTGATCGAAGCCCTTCACGCCGCAAGGCCTGAAGCCCGTGTTGTGGTGCTGACCGGCTATGGCAATATCGCCACAGCCGTAACAGCAGTGAAACTCGGTGCTATCGACTATCTGGCCAAACCTGCTGATGCTGATGCGGTCTATGGCGCGTTGATGTCCGAAACCGCGGAGGCGCGGAATGCGCTGCCTGAAAATCCCATGTCAGCTGACCGTGTTCGCTGGGAACACATTCAGCGCGTGTTTGAACTCTGCAATCGCAACGTATCGGAAACAGCAAGACGGCTGAACATGCATCGGAGAACGTTGCAGCGAATTTTGGCGAAGCGCGCGCCGAAATAGGAGCTCACGGATCCCACAAGCCATGCAGCCTCTGCGCTGCCACCCGCGCGAACAACAAGGTCACTGCTTTCCGCCGTGCCGCCACAAGCGCATGCTCGGGCGCCTCCCTTAACACTTCCGCACCATATTGATCAGCTACGATCAGCCCTGCATCTTCCGGCATGATCACGTGGTCAAGTGTGGTCGGCACTGCAAAGAACAGCTGATCACAATAGTCGCGATATTCCGGCCATTTGCCATCGACATAGAAATCCTCGGGCGACGACTTGATTTCGATGATCCAGATCGTGCCATTTTGCTTGATGGCTGTCACGTCAGCGCGACGTCCGGAAGCCAACGTAAATTCCGTCAATACCGCGCAGCCCAAATCCCGCAGCAAACGACATACCCCACGTTGCACCGCCGCAGCCGTCTGCGATTGCCTGCCATCGGGGGGCGGTTGCAGATAGTTCGTTGCTGGACCTTGCAGTGACATTTGGGTTTCAGCGAATCCTGTTCGCTTTATTCTTTCGCAAAGTGCAGGTGCTGGTCAACTGGCTGATCAAAAACGTTTCTCAGCGGCTGCTGCGTACTGCAACTTCAATCCTCGTCAAATTTCCGTGTAACAAGATCCTCCAGTGCCGACATCGCGGCATCGGCTTGCGGACCCGAAGCCTCCACCACAATCGTGGTTCCAATCGAAGCTGCCAGCATCATCAAGCCCATGATCGACGTGCCAGGCACACTTTGTCCGTCGCGGCTGACTACAATATTGGCGTCGAAGCCTTCAGCGCATTTCACAAATTTCGCTGATGCGCGGGCATGCAGCCCACGTTGATTTGTGATGTTCATTTCCCTGGAAATTGTCGGCATGTCAGTCTCCGAGAACCTGACTGGCGATGTTGATATATTTGCGTCCTGCGTCCTGTGCGGCCGCTGCAGCCTTGTGCAGATTGTAATCCACACGGATGCGGGCGAGCTTGACCAACATCGGCAAATTCAAACCGGCGACGACCTCAACCTTGCCTTCCTGCAAAAGCGAAATAGCAAGATTTGATGGCGTGCCGCCAAACATATCAGTGAGAATAATGACGCCATGTCCGGCTTCAACGCGGGTCACGGCTGCGGCGATATCATTGCGGCGCTGGTCCATGCGGTCATCGGGGCCAATGCAAATCGCTTCAATGGCGGCTTGCTTTCCCACCACATGTTCCATGGCATGGATGAATTCGTCGGCCAGACGGCCATGGGTGACAATCACCAACCCAATCATGCGAAACGCACTTCAACAGCCATCTGCCGCCCCTAAATTCTTTCACCAAAATCCGGTGAAGAAGGGGTGTTTACGCTGCCAGCGCGAGGTGGGCAAGCGGTGGCTTGTCACTGTTTTTGCTGCATTGCCAATCTTGCCCAAGCCGCTCGGAGGCGCGACACTGCAGAGGGTTTTGCGGGATCAATCATGATGTTCGGAATGGCGAGGCCAAGTATTTGGGTCAGCATGACTTCAGGTTGCGGCAGGCGTTCGATTTGCGCGAAAGGTTTTAAATCCACTACGAGAACCAAGGGCACGTTTTGCACGGCTTCGACATGCAGGACATCGTGTCCCCGCACCTCGAGCAGTCCCGCAATCGTTTCAGGGCAAGACGTCAGAATGGTTTCACCTTCTCGGTGCAGAACTGTTTGGTCATCTGCCACCAAGGTTGTAGTGATTGTCTTTCCCGTCAAACCGGTTCCCTTGGTTTCCAGAAGTTGCAGGGCGAGATCGGATTTGCCCGCGCCACTGGCACCCCTGATCATAACTGCAGTACCGTTCAAACTGATCGTCGTCGCGTGAAGCCTCAAGGTTTCACTCATGAGCGGCGCACAGGCACATCAACCGCTTCGAGCGCCGGAAGTTGAACAATGAAACGCGCACCCAAGACTGATCGTTCTCCCGAAGCATTGGCGCGGCCCAAACGATTCTCCGCCCAGATGCGACCTTTGTGGGCTTCGACGATTTGACGCGAGATGGCCAAGCCCAGGCCGGAATTGTTGCCAAAGCTTTGTTCGGGTCTGTCAGTATAAAATCTTTCAAATACACGCTCCAGATTTTCAGGCCGGATGCCGGGGCCTGAATCTTCTACACGCACCTCGATCACATTTCCCGCACGGCGCAGACGCACCTGAATTTTTGATCCGGGAGACGTGAATGAACGGGCGTTGTCGACCAGATTGCGGAAGACTTGCGACAGGCGGGATTCTTGCCCGGCAATGCTATAGGCATCGGCTTGATCCACGCCCGTGTGCGGCGGTTGTACATTCAATGCAACCTCTGCCATGCCGGGCTTGGCCAGTTCGTTTGACATCGTGGCGATGTTGCCAAGAAGCGCTGCAAGGTCAGACGGTTTGGCTTCTGTGCGCGCCAATTCAGCATCCAGCCGAGAGGCATCGGAAATATCGGTGATCAGGCGGTCCATGCGTTTTACATCTTGCTTGACGATCTCAATGAGGCGATTGCGCTGCTCGTCTTTTTTGACGACCTGCAGAGTCTCAACTGCACTCCGCAGTGACGTCAGCGGATTTTTGAGTTCATGCGCCACATCGGCAGCGAAGGCTTCGATGGCGTCAATGCGGGTGTAGAGTGCGCTCGTCATGTCACGCAGGGAGCCGGAGAGATTTCCGATCTCGTCGCGCCTTGTGGTGAAGTCCGGAATTTCCACACGTTTGGAAATCCCGCGCCTGACCTGCTGTGCAGCAGCGGAGAGTTTCCGGATTGGATTGGCAATTGTGCCTGCCAAAAGTGCTGAGAGGAGCAGTGTCACGACCGACGCAAAACTGAAGGTAAATATCACAACTTGCCGTTCGGCCCGCAGCACGTCATCAATTTCACCACCTTTGTTACTCAAGACCAAGGCTCCAAGCACCGCTCGATAACGCTGTACCGGCACTGAGACCACGACGATGATCTCGCGGTTCTCATCCAGCTTCACCTGCGAAACACTAGCCCCGTTCAGGGCTGCTGCAACTTCAGGATAGGCTTTGTTTTTATCCAAGCCATATTCGCGGCGCACCGGATAATCATATCCGAAAATGTAAGTTTGCAGTCGATTCCAGCGCCGTTGCCACCAGGATTGATTTGCGTCACTGGCCTTGTTGTCCACGGTCTCGATTATATCTCCACCATAGATAAAGCGGCTGTCCACCACGAGGTTGCCATCGGTATCAATGATCTGCGCGCGATTGCCGGTATTGGCCAAAAGCCTGCGCAGCACTGGGCCTGCAGTTTCTGGATTGATCGGAAAATCCAGCCCGTCGGGCTGGTCGTTTTCGGCTGTGGCGTCGGGCGTATCCTGCAATGAATTGGGATCAATGACCACCGTTCCTGTGTCTGCGGTGGCCGAACCTGCAATGGCGGCAGCAATGATCTGGGCCTGGGTGCGCAAAGATTGCGCACGGGCGTTGATCAGGCTTTCGCGAAACTGGTTGAAGTAGAGAATGCCAAGGGCGAGAATCACCAGACCCAGCAAGTTGATCAGAAAGATGCGCGCAACAAGACTGCCGGGGGAGAAGCGGTTCCAGAAGCCGCCTTTGGGTTTTGCCAGCGATGCAAGACTGTCCTGCAGCTCGACATCATCTGTGTCGAGCCGTTCAGTTGTGTCCTGTGGCTTTGGTGTGTCCAACATCGATTGTTAAAGTGCCGCGCAAAACGCGGCACTGCAAGATCATTGTTCCTTGAAACGGTAGCCCACGCCATAAAGTGTTTCGATCCCATCAAAGGCTTCGTCGACCTGATTGAACTTCTTGCGCAGGCGCTTGATGTGACTGTCGATGGTGCGGTCGTCGACGTAGACCTGATCATCATAGGCAGCATCCATCAGGGCGTCGCGGCTTTTTACAATGCCGGGGCGTTGGGCGAGAGATTGCAGGATGAGGAATTCGGTAACGGTCAAGACAACGGGCTTTCCCTCCCAGGTGCAGGAATGGCGATCCGTATCCATGGCCAACTTGCCGCGTTCGATGACTTTTGCGGCTTCGGTGGGTGCAGCGCCCACTTCACGGGCGCTGGCGCGGCGGAGCACGGCTTTGACGCGTTCGACCAGCAAGCGCTGGGAAAACGGCTTCTTGATAAAGTCGTCAGCACCCATCTTGAGGCCAAAGAGTTCGTCGATCTCGTCGTCTTTCGAGGTCAGGAAGATGACGGGCAAATCGGTTTTCTGGCGTATGCGGCGCAACAGTTCCATGCCGTCCATGCGGGGCATCTTGATATCGAAGATGGCCATGTCGGGCGGGTTATCTTGCAGGCCTTGCAGGGCGGCTGCACCATCATTGTATTTTTGCACCGTATAGCCTTCGGCTTCCATGGTCATGCCCACGGATGTGAGGATATTGCGGTCATCGTCGACGAGTGCGATTGTGGGCATCTTCTTGCTCA
>CAXTLE010000026.1:0-18217 GCA_964244855.1 uncultured Aestuariivirga sp.
CAATCGAGTCGTCATAGGCGTTGTTCTGATATGATGAGAACGCCTGCATCAAAATAGCTTGCGTCGCCCATTTCGAATAAGGGTGCTGACGTTCCACTTCGGCGAATTTTTTGTTGGCTGCCTTGTAGCTGCCTGACTTCAAATCGGCGAGACCGTCGTTGTAGAGCCCCGATACTGCACCTTCGTCTGATTGCGCCATATCAGGTGACAATGCACCGCCTTTGCCCGATTTGGCACCCATCGTCGAACTGTCGCTGCCGCCCAATACGCCATTCAACAAGCTGCCGGAGGAACAACCCGCCAGCGCCACAGAACAGAGTATCGCCGCTGCATATATACGACTGAAGTTGTATCGGCTTGGATGCGAGGTTGACGATTGAATCATGGTTGCTTTTTACAGTTGAGCCACCGGAAAAGATAGCAAGTAGATGGCCATACAAACAGAAAACCCGACGGAAATAAGGCCGCCGGGTTTATTGTTCAATTCAATGCTTTATCAGTTGTTCAGCCATTGGCCTGACGGCGCAGGAAGGCCGGGATTGCAAGCTGGTCGTCTTCGTAGCTTTGCTCTTCATGTGCAGCAGGTGCTGGTGCAGCAGGTGGTGCATAGCGCTGTGGCTGGGTTTTGGCAGCCATTGATGGTTCGGCGCGAGCGGCGGCTGGTGCGCGCGGTGCCTCTTCACGACGGCCAATACCGACTGTGGCGAGGCGTTCGAAAATACCCATCTTCTTTTTTGACGATTGTTCAGCAATCGTTGAAACGCGGTTTTGCTGTGCGGCGATTTGCTTTTGCGCGATCGCCGGAAATTCATCAACCGATGGCATGCGCACCGACTGACGGGTTTCAGCAAAGACTTCGTCTTCAAATTTCTCTTCGACTTTTGCAACGGGCTGCGGTGTAATTGGCATTGGACGTGGAGCCAATGGTGCAGGCTTGATGACTTTCACAGGTTCGGTCTGCTTGCTGTGATAACCAAAAGTATGTTGCTCAGTTTCTTCGTCGTCTTCGTTTTTGTGATGCTCCATGCCTTCAATGGCAAGGCCTGTGGCAACGACGGAAACACGCATGGTGCCTTCAAGCGATTCATCGAAAGTGGCACCGAGAATGATATTGGCTTCCGGATCAACTTCTTCGCGGATGCGGGTTGCGGCTTCGTCGACTTCGTAAAGCGTCAGATCCGGGCCACCGCTAATCGAAATCAACAGGCCACGGGCGCCGCGCATCGATACATCATCGAGCAACGGGTTGGAAATTGCGGCTTCAGCAGCTTCGATAGCGCGGCGTTCGCCAGAGGCTTCGCCCGTGCCCATCATAGCTTTGCCCATTTCGCTCATAATAGCGCGAACGTCGGCGAAGTCGAGGTTGATCAGACCTTCCTTGGTCATCAATTCAGTGATCGAGGCAACGCCTGAATAAAGCACCTGGTCAGCCATGGCAAAGGCGGCTGCGAAAGTCGTTTTTTCGTTGGCGACGCGGAACAGGTTCTGGTTCGGAATGACGATCAGCGTGTCAACGTAGCGCGCCAATTCTTCGATACCGCGATCAGCTGTTGCCATGCGGCGCACGCCTTCGAAATGGAAGGGCTTGGTGACGACACCAACGGTGAGAATACCCTGCTCTTTTGCGGCACGTGCAATGATGGGTGCAGCACCGGTACCCGTACCACCGCCCATGCCGGCGGTGATGAAGGCCATGTGTGAGCCTGCAAGGTGATCGAGAATTTCTGGCAATGCTTCTTCAGCGGCGGCAGCGCCGATTTGGGGCTGCGAGCCTGCTCCCAGACCCTGGGTCAAGGCGGTGCCCATTTGCACGCGCTTGGTGGCGGCGTTTTGCAGAAGGGCTTGTGCATCGGTATTCGCTACAACAAACTCGACACCTTCCAGACGGCTTTCGATCATGTTGTTGACCGCGTTTCCGCCTGCCCCACCCACACCAAAGACCACGATGCGGGGCTTGAGTTCAGAAAGATTGGGTACTGTGAGTTTGATTGACATTTTTGAATCCGACGCTGATTTGGCTAATCGGACTTTGTGACCCAAACCCTAAAAATTGGTTAACGAGACGTCACCAGATTCGGTTGAATTTGTATTAACGGCAGTTTTCCCGATTTAAATTGCTTCGGCCAACCATTTGGTGACGCGTTTGGCATAAGTCATTTGGGAGCGATCAATTGCAAGTTTCGCATCGAGGGGCATTTCGCAAGTAGCTTGCGGTTCGCAGGCAGCGACGAGAAGCCCTGCCACAGCTGCAAAACCGCCACTTTTGGCCAAATCGGGCAAATTCTGGAAGCCCATAGGCATTCCCAGCCGGACGGGCAGGTTAAAGCGGGAAATGGCAAACTCGCGCATACCGTGCAACTGACTGGCTCCACCTGTAACGACGATACGATTGGCCAAATGTCCGGAGAGCGAGCCTTCAGACAGCAGCTGTTTGACGTGGTCGAGCAACTCATCAAGACGCGGCACGATTATTGATGACAAAACGTGCTTTGGCACTTTCTGAACAGTGTCAACACCGCGTTCACCGAGCAGAGGCACTGCCAGCATTTCGCGTTCATCATGGCCGTTGCCCAGTACCGAGCCAAACATGGTTTTGAGGCGCTCTGCATGAACGACTGTGGTCGACAGGCCATGGGCGATGTCATTGGTGATGTGTTGACCGCCGATGGGCAGCGTAGCCGATCCCACAAGTTTGCCATGGCGGAACACGGCAACACTAGTGGTGTAGCCACCCATGTCGACAACAATGGTGCCAAGTTCCATCTCATCAGGGGCCAAAACTGATTTTGCTGAAGCATAAGATGTGAGGGCCAAACCTTCGAGGGAGAGATGGCTGCGTTCGACGGCCATGCGCAAATTGTTGAGCGGCGCCTGGTCCATGGTGACGACAGCGATACCGGCGGAGACAACTTCACCATGCATGCCAAGGGGCGCCTGTGTCGATTCAACGCCATCCAGACCATAGCAGGCTGGAAGAAGATGCAGCACATGGCGCTTGCCAATGTCGGCGGTTGAAACTGCTTGGGACACAGCCATATCGATGTCGGATTGAGCGACAACGCCCGTCTGGGTTTTAACAGACGCCGAAGACATGAGTGTGGCAGGACGTCCGCCGGAGACGTTGACGTAGACCGAACGAATGGTGGTTCGTGCCATTCTTTCGGCAGTGTCTACGGCCAAACGAATTGAGCGTTCGGTTTCTGCAATGTCGGCAATTGAACCTGACTTTACGCCACGCGAAACAGTTTGGCCGAAACCTAAAATCTTCAGGCCATTGCGAATATCAATATCAACGGACTTCTTTCCAGGACTCCACTCGGCAATCAGGCAAGCGGTTTTTACAGATCCAATATCCACGGCAGCGATTACCTGCGGCACCAGCGACGACATTAAACGTCCCTGCCCGCGCACCAGTGATGGAATGGATTTCATATGAAGTTACGCCTGTGTTTACTGAATGCTAGAGGTGGTCGTCGGGTCTGACTTTGGAAGTTCAGGTGTCGATGTTACCTGGAACGCCACTTCGCCTGCGATGCGATAGTCCAATTTTGAAAGCGGCAAGGATTTTAAATCGCCAGAAAGGTACGCCGTTTCCGCCAGTTTCAAAGCGGCAACTGAATTGTTCTCCGGCAGCGAAATGATCAAACCCGTGTTCATGAATAAATCCCAACGGCGGTCACCCACACGTACCGCTGCTTTCACATCCTGAAATAGACCGGGAGTGGCTTCCATTTGGTTAACCAGGCTTGCTGCTTCGGTATTGGCACCCGGCCCCACCACATGCAGCAACAAATTGCCAGCCGATACAGAAATGCCACTCATGGGTTTTCCATTTTGGTCAACCACTTGCAACTGGCCGTCATGTTGCCAGACAACGAAAGGCTCCCGTTCTGAAATTGTAATTTGCAGTTTGTTGGGAAATGTCCGGACCACGGTTGCGGTTTCCACCCAATCCAATTCCTGCAATTTGGTACGGGCTTTTTTTGCGTCAAAACCGATGAGCGGTGCGCCGGGTTTCACGCCAATGTAACCCAGCACCTCCTGCGGGTCATGATGGGCCAGTCCAGCAAGCTCAATATCGATTGCTGCAAGTCCAAACATGCCTGCGATTTCGCCCGGCAGTTTTTGCCACGGGCTTCCCGCATATTCGAGATGACCACCCATGACGACGCCGCGCACAATGGTTGTTGCCAAAAATAAAACAGCTAAGCCGCGTGCCGCAAAACGGTAAACCGCTGGGCAGTCTGGTCGAAAGAACCGATTGCTTCTCAGCGGTTCAGCGACGCGTCGTTCACCATCCATGTGACCAATTCCTCAAAGCTGTGACCAGCGTGAACCGCCAATTCGGGTACGAGAGATGTGCCTGTCATGCCGGGCTGTGTGTTAATTTCCAAAAGAATCAATTCGGGCTCCCTGCCCGCCGAGTCATCAAGCCGGAAATCAGACCGCGATACACCACGACAACCGATGGCGCGGTGCGCAGCCAGCGAATAGCGTTGAATTTTGCGATAGATATCGTTTGGAATATCAGCAGGTAAAATGTGTTTTGATCCGCCGACGACATATTTCGCATCGTAGTCATAGAAGCCGAGATTTGGCACAATGTCGATAACGCCAAGAGCGACGTCGCCCATCACGGCGCAGGTCAATTCACGACCGGGAATGAACCGTTCGACCATCACCTGATCGCCGAAAAGCTCTCTGTGGCCTAGTATGTCAGAGGCTGGACTGTTGCGGCCGGACTCAATGATATAGACGCCGACGCTGGAGCCTTCGTCCACGGGCTTCACCACATAGGGCGGTGTCATCGGGTGGGTGGAGGCTGCCACGTCGATGTCGACCAACATGCTTTCGGCCACGGGAATGCCTGCTTCCCGAAAAATGGCTTTGGATTTTTCCTTGTGCATGGCAAGGGCCGAGGCCAGTACACCGGAATGTGTATATGGAATTTCCAACGTCTCAAGCAACGCCGAGGCATTGCCGTCTTCACCCCATTTGCCGTGTAGCGCGTTGAAGGCGACATCTGGTTTCAAATCCATCAGTACAGAGTGGATTGTCTCGCGTTTCACATCGATCATGATGGTGTTGAAACCGGCGCGCCTCAAAGCTCCGGCACAGGCTTCACCAGATGACAGCGAAACTTTGCGTTCAGCCGACCAGCCTCCCATGAGAACGGCGACGGTGGTTTCACGGGGAATGCGTTGGCCCGGCCTCAACATGCGGCACCTGCCATGCCTATGCGTTTGATTTCCCATTCGAGTTCGACGCCGGATTGGGCTTTGACTTTTGCGCGGACGGTTTCACCGAGCTCTTCAATTTGGGCAGCGGTGGCACCGCCCTCGTTGATGAGGAAGTTGCAATGCAATTCCGACACCTTGGCAGGACCAATTGAAAAGCCGCGCATGCCTGCTGCGTCGATGAGCTGCCATGATTTGTGGCTGGGTGGATTTTTGAAGGTTGAGCCACCAGTGCGGCTCTTGATGGGTTGTGTTGCTTCCCGACTTGCGGTGATCCTGTGCATGGCTTCCATGATCTCAGTGACAACGCCGGGTTTGCCTTCGAAGGTCGCCTCGGTGAAAATCAGGTCTTCCGGAGCGCCGCAGTGGCGGTAGCTGTAATGCATGTCTGCGTTGCTCAACACTTTGATATTCCCTTTGCGATCCACCGCACGCGCTTCCACCAGCGCGTCTTTGGTTTCACCACCATAGGCCCCGCCGTTCATGCGAAGCGCACCGCCAATGCTGCCCGGTATACCTCTCAGAAAGGTTAACGCATCGATACCATTCTCGGCGGCAAACCGGGCGACGCGAACATCCAGAGCGGAAGTGCCCGCTTTGACGCGTGTTGGACCATCGCGTTTTACATCGGCAAAGCCTCGACCCAGACGAATGACAACGCCGGGCAAGCCTCCGTCGCGGACGAGCAGATTGGAGCCAACACCGATCACGTAGCACGGTACATCATCCGGCAGTTGTGCCATGAAATCAGCGAGGTCGGCTTCGTCGGCGGGTGTGAACAACACTTCTGCCGGACCACCGACGCGGAACCATGTGAGATCAGCCAATGGGTAATTGGCTTCGAGACGTCCACGAACTTCTGGCAAGCGGGTTTTGAGTTTTTCTCCGTCTAGCATCGGCAATCAACCCAAGGCTGCGAGTTCGGCAGGCAAGGCGTAGGCCCATTGCGAAATGGTGCCAGCACCGAGGCAAACCACGATATCACCGGGATTGATCAATCGATTGACGACGGGAGCCAACTGCTTGTTATCGTCGATTGTATGGACGGAACGATGGCCACGATCGTGCAAACCTTGCGCAAGACTCTCGTGTGATGCACCTTCGATGGGGGCTTCGCCAGCGGCATAGACGGGTGTCAACACCACGGAGTCTGCATCATTGAAGCAGCCACAAAATTCGCTGAACAGGCTGGACAGGCGTGAATAGCGGTGGGGTTGCATAACGCAGATGACTTTGCCCTTGGTGACTTTGCGTGCGGCTGACAGCACGGCTGCAATTTCAACGGGGTGGTGGCCGTAGTCGTCAAAGACTTTCACACCATCGTGCTCGCCGGTTTTGGTGAAGCGGCGCTTCACACCCTCGAAGGCGGCGAGGCCCGTGCGAATGTCATCGTCGGCCATTCCCAGTTCGCGTGCCACAGCGATTGCTGATGTCGAGTTCATGGCGTTGTGATCACCTGGCATTTTCAGAGCGAGATCTGAAATCTCATGGGTTTTTCCAGAGACGCGATCCGTGACGATGATGTTGAATCGGGTTGCGTCATTCTCGTAGCGAATGTCTTTGACGCGGTAGTCAGCCTGCGGGCTTTGGCCGTAGGTGATGACGCGGCGGTCTTTGATTTTGCCGATGAGTTCCTGCACTACGGGATGGTCGATGCACATGACGGCGAAACCATAGAAGGGAATATTTTCGACAAAAGCAAGGAAGGCTTCCTTGGCCTTGTCGAAGGTGCCGTAGTGATCGAGATGCTCGGGGTCGATGTTGGTGACGATAACGACATCGGCTGGAAGTTTGACGAAGGTGCCGTCAGACTCATCAGATTCCACAACCATCCAGTCGCCCTTGCCGAGGCGGGCATTGGTACCATAGGCGTTGATGATGCCGCCATTGATGACCGTTGGGTCAAGTCCACCGGAGTCGAGCAGTGATGCGACTATGGAAGTCGTTGTGGTTTTGCCGTGGGTACCACCAACAGCGATGCAGGATTTGAAGCGCATCAGTTCCGCCAGCATCTCAGCGCGGCGCACGATAGGCAAATAGCGGGCGCGGGCTTCTACGAGTTCAGGGTTATCGGACTTCACAGCCGACGAGATGACCACCACTTGTGCTTCGCCGATGTTGGCAGCACTATGGCCGATGTTTACATCAATGCCGTGTTTCCGCAAACGGGCAACGTTGTAATTGTCGCTGATGTCGGAGCCCTGCACTTTGTAATTCAAAGTGGCCATGACTTCGGCAATGCCGCTCATGCCAATGCCGCCAATGCCGATGAAATGAATGGGCCCAACGTCGCGTGGCAGTTTCATTATGATTTTTCTCCTGCGCTGATGTAGCGCTCTACGAGGTCTGCAAGTTTTCGGGCGGCGTCGGGTTTCCCGTGGCGAGCAGCCGCTTCTGCGGCGTCTTTAAGTGCTTCGGCGTTTTCAAGCAACTGCTGCAACAAGATCGCCAAAGACTGCGGTGTCAAATCATTCTGGGACCGGATGTTGCCTGCTCCTACAGCGGCAAAACTCTCGGCATTTTTCTGTTGATCGTTGTCGATGGCATGTGGCAACGGAACGAGAACGGCGGGTCTCCCGATCACCCCGAGTTCCGCAATAGATGACGCACCAGAGCGGCAGATGACCAAATGACTGTTGGCGATTTCTTCCGGCATATTAGAAAAAAAGTGCGAGAGACGGGCTTTCACGCCGATTGCAGCGTAAGCTTGCCCGACACGTTGAATGTCTTCCTGGCGGCATTGCTGAACGATGGACAGGCGCTGCCGCAATTTGTCCGGTAATAGCTTTATGGCTTCAGGCGTCACGTCAGAAAAGAAGCGTGCACCTTGACTTCCGCCAAAGACAACGACGCGCAATGATGACGTTGCGGTGATGGTTGGATAAGTCGCCTTCGCAAAGTTGAGGGCAAGTTGGCGAACCGGATTTCCGGTCAACACTGCTTTCGCTTCGGCTTCCGCTGTGAGTTTGAAAACTCTTTCGAATGAAGTTGCAATTGCGTCAACGCGACTTGCCATCAATTTGTTGGCGCGGCCCAGAACTGCATTTTGTTCGTGAACAATTGCGGGAATCCCAAGGCGCGTTGCCGCCCAAAGTGGTGGCAAGGACGGATAACCGCCAAAGCCCACCACCACTGCTGGCTTATGTTGTGCGAAGATGGATTTGGCTTTTGAAACCCCTGTATAAAGCCGGAAAAAGTTGCCAGGAACTCTGAGCGGCTTCGATAAAGACAAGCTTGCAGATGGCACGATATGTGTTTGCGAAGCGGGAAATGATTTTCCGTATTCTTCCACGCGCTCATCAGTCACCAAATGCACATCATGCCCGCGCGCGCGCAGCACTTCGGCCAAGGCCTGCGCCGGAAACAAATGGCCGCCAGTGCCGCCCGCCGCGAGGGCGACGAGCTGTGGTTTGGACAAACTCATGCGTTAAGTCACCTCCACCAGATCGAGGGGATCACTGGTTGGAATTGCTATGGCGGATTGCCTGCCCAGGGCGAGAATGAAACCAATAGCCATGGCAGTTCCGAGCAGTGATGAACCACCGTAGGAAATCATAGGCAGGGTCATGCCCTTCGCCGGTAGTAACGCCACATTCACGCCCATGTTAATCGAGGCTTGGATCGCAAACATCGACGTGGCACCTGCCATGGCCAATGCGACAAATGGCTCCTGTTCAATTTTGGCGCGTTTCAATGCGCGGATGATAATGAAGAGGAAAAGGCCCATGATAGCGAGACAGGCCAGTAATCCAAATTCTTCGCCCACCACTGAGAACGTAAAATCGGTATGCGCATCTGGCAGCACCAGCTTTGCCGTGCCGCCACCTGGACCCGCCCCCAGAATGCCGCCGTTGTGGAAGGCTTGCATCGAGGTGTCGACCTGGAATGTGTCGCCCTTTTCAGGATTAAGGAATCGGTCGATACGTGACGCCACGTGCGGCACCAGCGCATAGGACAAGGCAACTGCAGCAGCCCCAGCTCCTGCCAGTCCAAATATCAACGGCCATGGAATGCCATAGACGAGTAACATTGCACCAATGGTGGCGATGACAAGTGCGGCTTGACCGAAATCGGGTTGAATGACGAGCGACAACAGAAAGAGCGCGGCACAGCCGTAGGCAATCAAGTGGCCCGGCATATCCGGCAGGCGAATCCGTTCAGACAACATCCACGCGAACACGATGACAAAACATGGCTTGGCAAATTCTGACGGTTGCAGGCTGATGGGGCCGACATCGATCCAGCGATGCGCACCCTTGATTTCCGGTCCGAATTTCATGGCGAGCCACATCAACACCAGTGAACCTACAAAGCCCACAAGTGCGGCACGCCTGATCCAAACGCGTTCAAAAGCAGATAGCGTCAACAGCCCGATGACTGCCAGGAAGAGGTAAAACAGCTGGCTTTTCACGAAGTGATAGGGATCAAGGCCAATGCGCGATGCGACTGGCGGGCTTGCGGCCATGCTGACCAACACGCCAACTGCCATCAGCAGCAACGTCGCTGACAACAAGGGCCGATCCACCGTAAACCACCAGCGGGCCAACAGGCCCCTGTCACTGCGCGAAATCAAGCTCATGTTGTGCTCCCGATCAGCATTTTAATGTTGGGCAGACGTGAAACGACGTTGACGAAATCATCACCGCGCACTTCAAAGTTTTTGTATTGGTCAAACGAGGCGCAGGCTGGCGAAAGCAGTACCGTGGCGTTGGGTGGACCACTTGCGGAGGCATCTGCAGCAGCGAGTTGAACGGCGCGGGCAATGGTATCGGCCATGACGATGGCCACATCGCCATCCAATTCTTTTGACAGCTCAGGCGCTGATACACCGATGAGATAGGCTTTTTTGACGCGACCAAAATGCGGTCGCAGTGATTCAATACCACCCGCTTTGGCGAGGCCACCGGCAATCCAGTAGATGTTATCGTAAGAGGTCAGCGCTTTTTCGGCGGCATCGGCGTTGGTGGCTTTCGAGTCATTGACGAAAGACACGCCGCCCAATTCAGCCACTTTCTGCATGCGGTGGGCAAGGCCCGGAAAGCTTTGTACGGCTTTCAAAATATCAGGGATGCTCACGCCAAGTGCAACCGCCGCGCCATAGGCCATGCAGGCGTTCTGCCAATTGTGCCGGCCGCGCAGTGCAGGCAATTCACGCAAGTCCAGTTGTGCAGTGGTTTCGCCGTTGCGCATGTCACGGAGTATGCCATCCGGCGCACAAATGCCGTCGCGCAGACTGTTCACCACTGAAACCCGGCGAAGATCAGCACCATTATGAAGTGCTTCGGCAATGGCAACGCCCCAAGTATCATCAACACCTACCAGCGCTGTCTGGCCGTCGCGCTGCTTGGCAAACATGCGTGCTTTCACAGAGGCGTAGTGGTCCATATTGCCATGACGGTCGAGATGGTCTGGCGTAAGATTGGTGAGAATGCCAATGTCAGGCGAGAGGCCAGGCATGAGGTCAATCTGGAATGACGACAACTCCAGAACATAATGCAGGCCGCGCGATGGTGTGCGCAGATTAAAAACCGCGTTGCCAATATTTCCACCCACGTCCACATCAAGCCCAGCCTGTTTCAGCACATGGCCGATCAGCGCTGTGGTTGTGGACTTTCCGTTGGTACCGGTGATGGCAATGATCTTTGCTCCCGTGTCCTGCACCTGCCGGGCGAAGACTTCAGTATCACCAATGATTTCGACGCCAACGGCCTTTGCTTTCAACACCGTCCAATGCGGTTCAGGATGGGTGAGCGGAACACCTGGGCTCAAGACCAACGCGTGCAGCGATTTGAAGTCGACAGTGTGCAAATTGGTGACGGTCACACCGTCAGCGCGGGCCTTGTCTTGTGCCGGTTCAGAGTCATCCCACGCGTAGACTGTTGCACCACCTTTTTGCAATGCGAGGGCGCAGGAAATGCCTGAGCGGGCGAGGCCGAACATGGCGACGCGTTTTCCGCTGAATGTAGAGGCAGCAAACATCAGCGCAGTTTCAACGTCGACAGGCCAATAAGGGCGAGAACAAATGAGATGATCCAGAAGCGAATGACAATCGTTGGTTCTTTCCAACCCTTCTGCTCGAAATGATGATGTAAAGGGGCCATGGCGAAGACCCGTTTCCCTGTCATCTTGAAAGAAGCAACTTGCACAATCACCGACACGGTTTCGAGAACGAACAAACCACCGATAACAGCCAATACAATTTCATGTTTTACGGCCACGGCAATTGCGCCCAGCGCCCCGCCAAGCGCCAGTGAACCTGTGTCGCCCATGAAGATCATCGCGGGAGGCGCGTTAAACCACAGGAAGCCCAGGCCCGCCCCGATCAGTGCAGCGCAGAATACCGCGAGCTCGCCAGTGCCTTTTACGAAATGCAGTTGGAGATATTCCGAGAAGACAAAGTTGCCGACGAGATAGGAGATGAGCGCATAACTGCCAGCAGCTATCATGACGGGGACTATTGCCAGCCCGTCCAAACCATCGGTGATATTGACAGCATTGCCGGCACCAACGACAACCAGAATGCCAACACCCAGAAACATTGCACCAAAGGGGATCAGCACATCCTTGAAAAACGGTACTGCAAGCGAACTTGAGAGCGGCTTTTCACCAATGTACATGAAGATGAAAACAGCGATGCCAGCGATGATGAATTCAGAGCAGAGGCGCAGTTTCGACGAGAACCCTTTTACCGATGCACGGGTGACTTTCAAATAGTCGTCGTAAAAACCAATCGCACCAAAGCCCATAGTGACGAAGAGCACGGCCCAAACATAAAGATTGCTCAAGTCGGCCCATAACAGTGTCGACACAAATACACCTGACAAAATCATGAGCCCGCCCATTGTCGGCGTACCCTGCTTTTCGAGGATGTGGCGTTGTGGACCATCAAGTCGTATGGGTTGGCCCCTGCCCTGTTTCACCTTCAACAAGGCGATGATGTGCGGACCAAATACAAAGGCAAACACCAAAGCTGTCAGCACAGCGCCACCCATGCGCGTGGTGAGATAGCGGAAGACATTGAATGCTGAAATATCGTTAGAGAGGTGCGTCAACAAGTAATACAGCATTTTAGGTATCTTCCTTTTGGCTGAGTGGCCACTTTGCTTTCAACGCGTCGACGATTGGTCCCATTTTACTACCAAGGGAACCCTTGATCATCACGCAGTCTCCGGCCCGCAGGTCAGCAACGAGTTCCCCTACAATCGATGCAGATACAGACGCATAAGCCCCGCGCTTCTCTGCCGGTAAAACATCCCACAAGTTTTGCATCAAAGGTCCAGTCACATATACCCGGTCGATTCCGTGGCGCTCAATGTCATGGGAGAGGGTACGATGCAAGTCAGGGCCGAATTCACCCAGCTCAAGCATGTCACCCAAAACCGCGATACGACGGCCATTTTTTGTGGGCTTCAGGTTTGACAGAAGTGCAAGTGCTGCGGAAACTGATGCTGGATTGGCATTGTAACTTTCGTCCAGCAACAACAATTCACCCTCAGGCATTTGTAACTTGATTTGCCCACCGCGGCCCTTTGCGGGCTTCGCCTCCGACAAAGCCAAGGCCGCACGGGCCAGATCAGCGCCCACCAATTTTGCTGCTGCCAGAACAGCAAGACTGTTGAGCGCCATGTGCTCTCCGGGAATGCCTAGCTTGTAGATTATTTTCTCGCCCAGAATTTGCGCGGTTATGCAGCAACAGTCGGGCCGCAGGGCCAAACCTTCAAGCCGAACTTCGGCTTCCGGGTGGCGGCCAAAGCCGATGATCGAGGTGATACCTTGCGCAAGCGCAGCGGACCTCAGGCGTTCAAAATACGGCGTGTCACGATTGATGACGGCATGCCCGCCTGGAATGACGCCTGAAAATATTTCAGCTTTTGCATCCGCAATTTCATCAAGTGATTTGAAATGTCCGAGATGGCTTGCGGCAACTGTTGTTACAATCGCCACATGGGGACGCACCATGCCCACCAGCGGCGTGATTTCGCCGGCGTGATTCATGCCGATTTCGAAAACGCCAAAGCCCGCTGTTGTAGGGAACCGTGAAAGCGTAAGCGGCACGCCCCAATGATTGTTGAATGACGCAGCGGAGGCATGGGTTTCACCTGATGCGGCCAGTGCGACGCGCAGCATTTCCTTGGTGCTGGTTTTGCCAACGCTGCCGGTGACGGCGATAATGCGCGCATGACTGCGGGCACGGGCGGCTCGACCCAAGCGTTCCAATGCCAACAAGGGATCGTCCACCAACAGGAGCGGCAAGTCGTTGGGCCAGTCGTCATGAGAGTGCGAGACGACTGCTATGCCTGCCCCTTTGGCGATGGCTGCGGTCACGAAGTCGTGGCCGTCCAAGGCGTCGCCTTTGATCGCCACAAATATGTCGTCAGTCGCAACAGTACGCGAGTCTATGGACACACCGCCGAATGATTGCCCTGATTTGCCGCGCAGGGTGCCACCTGTTGCAGATACCAAAGCATCCAATGTCCACAAGTTATTTTGCATCATAAAACTTTCCAGCCAACGCTGCTTTCACTGCGTCGTGGTCACTGAAGGGTTTGGTTTGATGGCCGAAGATTTGGCCGAGTTCATGACCTTTGCCTGCAACCAGCAACACGTCACCAGAGTTGAGTTTGGCAACGGCGGTTGCGATAGCTTCAGCGCGATTGGCAATTTGAATAGCGATGGGTGCGCCCATCATGACTTCACGGCGAATGGTTGCTGCATCTTCCGTACGCGGATTATCGTCGGTGATGTAAACTGCATCTGCATTGTGTGCCGCAGCTTTCGCCATCAAGGGGCGCTTGCCTTTGTCACGGTCGCCACCACACCCGAAAACCACATGAAGCTTGCCCGAGACGGAAGGGCGGAGCGCTTTCAGAGCGGTTTCAATGGCGTCGGGCGTGTGGGCGTAGTCAACAAAAACGCGGGCACCGTTGTCTTTGCTGCCGACAAGTTCAAGACGTCCCGTTGCACCTTTTAATGATGCCAGCGCATGGCGAACCTGCGAGGCTTCTCCGCCTGTTGCAAGCACAAGACCAGCGGCCACGATGGCGTTGGAGGCCTGGAAATTTCCAACGAGCGGCAATGGTACTTCAAATGTGCCGTCTGCCATGCGAAGCGTGAGCAATTGTCCGATATCTGTTTGCAGCGACGTGACGATGCGAACGGCATCGCCTGCTTCGCCAACTGTGTAAGGCACCAAACCACGGGCCAAGCAGCGCCGGATAACCTCGTCGGCTTCCGGCATATCGGCGTTGATGACCGCAGGCGAGCCAGGGGTGAGCAGCCTCTCAAACAACATCATCTTGGCGTCAAAATATTCTTCGAGAGTCTTGTGATAGTCGAGATGATCCCTGGTGAAGTTGGTGAAGGCGGCAGCTGAGATGTGCAAGCCGTCGAGGCGATGTTGCACAAGGCCGTGGCTTGAGGCTTCTATGGCGAGGTGCTCGACGCGTTGGTCTGCGAGGGCCGCAACAGCTTCCTGCAATTTCACCGGATCCGGCGTGGTGTGGGCGAGTTTTGTTGCACCATCGGGGCCGACGATGCCGATGGTGCCCAGGCTCGCGGCGCGAAAACCCAAGGCTGCCCAAATCTGGCGCACGAAAACCGACACCGAGGTTTTGCCGTTGGTTCCAGTGACGGCAACAATTGTATCAGGTTGATCGTCATAAAAACGTGCCGCCGCAAGAGCCAACAATCGTCGGGGGTTTTCTGTGCGGATCAAAGGCAAACCCGGTACGTCGCCAGTTGATAATGGTACGATAGCCGCAATTGCCCCATTGGCTTTCGCAGCTTCGAGAAAGGCTGTGCCGTCAACTTTCGTTCCTGGCAAAGCTGCAAACAAAAAACCGGGAGCTACGTCGCGGCTGTCTGCGGTCAGTCCAGTAATGCAGGCAGAAGCCGCATCGTCCGGCATTTCACCATCATTGAGAATGAGTCGGGAAAGGCTTTGCCCCATGGTCAGCCCTTCTTCGCCTTCCGGGATTTTTCAAGTTTCACTTTATCAGCTTCAGTCAACTTCGGTTCAACGCCCAATATGGGTGCAATGCGCGCAATAATGTTTGCGGCTGTTGGAACGGCGTTCCAGCCGGAGGTGGCAAAGCCGTAGGTTTCAGGCGTGGCCTTTGGTTCGTCCAGCATGATGAGAATGGCATAGTGTGGATTATCCATCGGGAAGGCTCCGATGAACGACGCGAGCCTGGCGTCCTTGGAATAGCGGCCGTGCACGACTTTTTCGGCGGTACCGGTTTTGCCGCCGACGCGATAACCCGGCACGTCTGCTTTGCTGGCGGTACCCTCGACAGCGTTCAAGCGAAACAGTGTTTGCATGTCCTTTGAAACACTTGGTTTCACAATTTGCTTTCCCAGCACATCCGCTTCTTCTTTTGAGCGCATCATGAATGTCGGCGGCACCATGTTGCCGTCGTTCAAAATGCCTGTGACCACCGACAAGCCTTGCAGAGGCTGCACGGCAAAACCATGGCCGAAAGAAGCCGTTGCCGAGACCAGTTTACCCCAGCGTTTAGGCAAAAGTGGTTTGGCCGTTTCAGGGACTTCCGTGAGAAGGCGATCAAGCAGGCCTACTTTTTCCAGAAATGCCTTATGTCGTTCAATTCCAACGTCGAGTGCCATTTTTGCGGTGCCGATGTTGGAAGAGTTGGTAAAAATTTCAGGTACCGACAGCACCCGGCGCTGGGCGTGAAAATCGCTGATGCGGGCGCTGCCAATGACGAGTGGAAAGCGTGCGTCATATCTGGATTTCATGGTGATGGTGCCATAGTCGAAGGCCATGGCAAAGGTTACGGCCTTGATGACAGAGCCCAATTCATAGACACCAGACAGCATGCGGTTCTGCTGGTCTTTGCCAAAGTTCTTTGACTCGGCATTCGGATTGAAGTCCGGCAGCGACACCAGTGCGATGACTTCGCCCGTGTGAATGTCCATGACAATGCCGCCACCGGCAATGGCTTTGAATTTTGTAATGGCTTTTGACACTTCATCAACAACCACGTGCTGCACTTGCACGTCCATGGCAAGTTGTGCCGGCGCTGACATGGGGCGACCGGGCTCTGCCAATGAGGCGGTGTAGATGGCACCTGCATTGTCCAAATATTTCTCAATTCCAGCGATGCCTTTGGTATCAACGTCCACATATCCAACGGTGTGTGCGGCGAGGCGCCCTTGCGGGTAAACGCGTTTCCGTTCGTTGACGAAAGCCACGCCGGGAATGCCAAGGTTGTAAACCGCGTCGCGTTCTTCCGGGCTGACTTGACGCTTGATCCAGACAAATGCGCGGCCTGGTGCGGTGAGTTTCTTGCGGAGATCCGCAGCATCAACATCGGGCAGCGTGGTTGAAATCAGTTCAACCGCTTCTTCCATGTCGATAATTTTGCGAGGATCTGCAAAAAGTGACGCAACTGAAACGTCGGTGGCCAAAACCACACCGTTGCGGTCAACAATATCGGGCCTTGGAACGCGGTCCACTTCGCGGGCGATGCGCTTGGCTTCGCCCTCGTCTGGTTCCAGAACGGTGAGACGCACCAATTGCGTGCCGATGATGCTGAAGAAGGCGACGTAAACAAGCCCCAGTAACCGAATGCGGTTTTGTCCGGCAAGGCCAAGGTTGCGTTCAATGATTTTGGGTTCTGCCATGGTCTATTGCATCTTCTTCAAAATGTCGTCGATGGTGGCTTTGCCTTCAGGTTTTGCAACTTTCGACAATGCCTCAAGACGTGCGGGCAGTTCTGCGGCGCTGACAATCTGGTCCGGTTCCAACCGCTTCATGCCCAAGTGTTGCTCAGCCAGTTGTTGAATACGTTCAGGGCGCGTGAGGCTGCTCCACTCGGCTTTCAGCAATTTGATGGCTTCGGCATTGTCCACCATCTCGGCATTTGCCCTGGCAATGGTGCGCTCCTGCGCACGCGTGGTATGTTCCAAATTATAAAGCGTAGACGCCGTTCCCAGCGTAACGATGACAAGGCTGAAATTTGCAAACTTGAGCATTATTGCGCCCTCATGGAGTCAACAGATTTGAAAAAGTTGCCAGACCTGCCCCAAGCTTCAGCCGTAGTGCGAATAGCGGAGCGCAGTTTGGCCGAGCGCGATCTTGGATTGATTGCGATCTCGCTTTCATCCGGCCCGACATGACCCTTTTGCAGAAGTTTAAAACTTGGCGCACGCTGGCTCAACGGGCCCGGTGAATGGCGCGAGGTGGATGGAACATTGCCAGTACGCTCGATGAAGAATTGTTTGGCGATACGATCTTCAAGCGAATGGAAGGTGACAATAACCAGCCGTCCACCGGGCTTCAGAACCCGCTCTGCTGCAATCAGTGCATCAGCCAGTTGGCCCAGTTCATCGTTCACGTAAATGCGCAGGGCCTGAAATGTCTTGGTTGCGGGGTGGGTGCGCAGATGTGGGCGGTGCGGACCCGTTGCGCGTTCGATGGCAGCCACGAGTTGACGTGTGGTGCTGATTGGCGCTTCGGTGCGGGCCTTCACAATGGCGCGACCAATGGCGCGTGACTTGGGCTCTTCTCCAAAGTTATAAATGATGTCAGCCAAATAGTCGGCAGTGCTTTTGGCCAAAACATCGGCGGCACTTTGCCCCGACCGCGCCATGCGCATGTCGAGCGGACCTTCGCGCATGAACGAGAAGCCACGCTCAGCCTGGTCAAGCTGCATGGAAGACACGCCAATATCCATGACTACACCATCAACGCCCACACCATCCAGCTCGTCAGCGAAGTCACCAAAGGCGGCTTCTATCAATTTCAGGCGGCCTGCAAATTTTGTGACCATCGGCTGGCCATCGCGAATGGCGTCAGGGTCACGGTCGAAGGCGATGACGTTACAGTTTGCGGCCTCCAACAAAGCTCTGGAATAGCCACCTGCCCCGAAGGTCAAATCGACATGTGTCTCGCCTTCTGCTGGCAGCAGGGCTTTCAATACCTCGGCCAGAAGCACAGGCGTGTGGCCCGTCTCCGCCGT
>CAXTLE010000027.1:0-18027 GCA_964244855.1 uncultured Aestuariivirga sp.
GCCGGCCTGAGTGCTGCCATTCGCGTCAAACAACTTTCGCCGGAAACAACGGTATGTGTGCTGGAGAAGGGTTCCGAAGTCGGCGCGCATATTTTGTCGGGCGCGGTAGTTGATCCGATTGCCCTGAACGAGCTGCTTCCCAATTGGAAAGAGCTGGGTGCGCCCCTCAACACGGCTGTGACGGATGACCGTTTTTACGTGTTGGGACCGCAGGGTGCCATGCGATTGCCCAACTTCCTGATGCCCCCTTTGATGAACAACCATGGAAATTATGCTGTATCACTCGGCAATCTGTGCCGCTGGTTGGCGCAACAGGCAGAAGCGTTGGGGGTTGAAATCTATCCGGGCTTTGCGGCGTCAGAGGTACTTTACAACGAAGCGGGCGGCGTACGTGGCGTGGTCGCTGGCGTCATGGGACTTGAAAAGGACGGCTCAAAGGGGCCGGATTATCAGCCGGGCATGGAGCTGATCGGCAAATATGTGTTGATTGCCGAAGGTGTGCGCGGCTCTTTGGCCAAGCAGATTATCGGGCATTACAATCTTTCGGACGGCAAGGAGCCGCAGAAGTTCGGCTTGGGTATGAAAGAACTCTGGGAGGTGAAACCTGAAAATCACCGCCCTGGCCAAGTCACCCACACCATGGGCTGGCCGCTTGGCACCAAGACGGGCGGCGGCAGCTTTATGTATCATCTCGAAGACAATATGGTGTCTGTCGGGTTTGTGGTGCATTTGAATTACCAAAACCCGCATCTCTATCCTTACATGGAATTCCAGCGCTACAAGCACCATCCGCTGATTGCGCAAGTATTGGAAGGTGGTCGCCGGGTGGCTTATGGTGCGCGGGCGATTACCGAGGGTGGTTTGCAATCGGTGCCAAAACTCACCTTCCCTGGTGGAGCGTTGATTGGGTGTTCCGCAGGCTTCGTCAATGTGCCGCGCATCAAGGGCAGCCACAATGCCATGAAGACGGGCATGCTGGCGGCGGAGGCGGCAATAGCAGCGATCGCAGAAGGGCGCAGCAGTGACGAACTGTTGTCCTATCAAACTGCTTATGAAAACTCATGGGTTTATCAAGACCTGAAACGCGTCAAGAATGTAAAACCCATGTGGTCGAAGCTGGGGTTGATTGGCGGATTGGCATTGGGTGGCTTGGATATGTGGTTGCAGTCGCTGCTCGGTTTCGGGCTTGGCACGTGGCGGCATGGCAAAACCGATGCTGCGGCTACAGGTGCGGCAGAAGCTTTCAAGATCATTGACTATCCGAAGCCCGATGGCGTGCTTTCGTTTGACCGGCTGACCAATGTCGCCTTTTCCAACACCAACCACGCGGAAAACCAGCCGTGCCATTTGCAGCTCACCAATGCTGAAGTGCCAACGGGCATCAATCTGCCAATCTACGACGAACCAGCACAGCGCTATTGCCCGGCTGGGGTTTATGAAATCATCCGCTCAGAAGGCCACGCGCCACGCTTTCAGATAAATTTCCAGAACTGCGTGCATTGCAAGACTTGCGATATCAAGGATCCATCGCAAAACATCACCTGGAAAGTGCCACAGGGTGGTGACGGACCGAACTATCCGAATATGTAAATCCTTAACCCTGTTTGAAACACGTGGCTTCAATCGGGCGGCGAAAGCCCGACAACCTAAAAATAGAATGATCGATGCAACACCTTCTTCAGAAGCGGTGGCTATACCGACATGATCGAATTTGAGGTAAATCATGTCAAACATTGCTCGCCCTGTTTCAATCCGGACCAAAAAAGCAAGTCCGTTCAAGCGCTTTTTATATGACTCGTCAGGCGTTATGCATCAGCTATTTGCATTCAGCCTCGTGCCCATGTTGTTTACTGCTGGTGCTGCCATCGACTATGCGCGCGTAACACGAGAGCAGGCAGCATTCTATGGAGCTGTTGATGCGGCAGCCTTGGCAATTGCGGCAGATGACAGGTCGTCCATGCTTGGTCTGGATGCTACCGCGCAAGCAGCTCGCACTAAGGATTTGCTAGACTATGCGAAATTATATCTGAAGAAAAACTATGCGGATGCGTCAGGCGGCAAAGCCGTGGTCAACGCTTCGCTGACAGTGACGGGAGAAGAGGTCAAACTTGCGGCGACCTTGGATTTTCCAACAACAATCCTTTCGATCACAGGCATTACCAAACTCACCCTCAGGTCCAACGCCACGGTGAAAAAAGCTGCACGACCGATTGAAGTGACCTTGATCATGGACACGACCGGTTCCATGGCGGCTGATATGCCTCAGGCAAAATCTTCGGCAAAAAATCTCATCAAGAAGCTATATGGCGACAAAACGTTGGCGACCGCTCCCGCGAACGAATATATTCGAATCTCCTTGGTGCCATTTTCAGCTGCGGTACGTTTGGACACGTCTGTTGGAGCTGACTTCAATTTGAATTGGATCGATACAACGGGTGCAAATCCAATTTCGAAATTGAATTTCAACGAACTGTCGGGTGCCCCAGCGGTATGGAACAACTTCTTTGCTTGGAGCCAGTTGAAGTCATCACCCAATGCCAACCACGCATGGAATGGCTGCGTTGAAATGCGCAAACGTGGATCAACTGCAGCGACCGATTTCATGCTCCAGGACGTGGCGCCGGACATCTTAAAACCAGACAGTTTATTCCCGGCGTTTTTCAATCCTGATACGCCATCATATGCCACTTCGATGGTAAAAACCATTGGTGGAACGTATACCTATCCGACCAATGTTGGTAACAAGCCATTTTACGGAAGCTACATTGCCGAGGATTCGACAAGCCCGAATGAAACAACGGGACTAACGGACGCTGAAAAAATGGATACAACCGAAGCAAATGGCTTGATCAAGCGGCAGGAAAATTGGCGCAAGTATATTGGTCGCAATATCGGCGTGGAAACCACAACCAATTATGGTCCTTGGCTCGGCTGCACAAAAAGCACGATCGTGACCATGACCTATGACCGCAAAAAAGTTGAAGACGGAATTGACTTGATGACGGCCAATGGTCCTACCAATATTCCTGAAGGTCTCGCTTGGGGACGTCGTGTCATTTCGCCCGGCGAGCCTTTCACGAAAGTATCAGGATATGGCACCGACCCTGCCAAAAACACTTCGGCTACGACAATTGCCCCTTATTGGGCACCAAAATGGCAGAAGGTCGTGGTTCTGATGACTGACGGTGAAAACGACCTGTTTGCAGGGGGCAGTCCAGTTGATCCCATAAAATCGGGTTCGACACGTTTCGCTTTGAACGGTACTGCCTATTCGGCTTATGGTCGTGGACTTGAGCCATCCGCTACAAACCGTCTGGGAATTACCTCGGGCATTGCATCTGAGCACACTGCAAAGATGAATGCTGATATCAAAACCATCTGCGACCAGATGAAAGCTGACGGTATCACAATTTATACAACCACTTTCCGCGTGACGGACCCCGTTGTCCAAGGTCGTGTGAAAGACTGTGCCACCAGCCCTGATCACTACAAGCACAGTGCCTCGGCATTGGATCTCGATACTTTCTTCGGTCACATCGGAGAAACCATGAACAAGGCAATCTACGTTTCAAATTAAAGCCGAGCGATCTGAAACAGGGGCCGGAACACCTTGCGGTGCGTCCGGCCCTTTTTCTGTTGCGGTATCCCCCGAAAAACCGCATTTTGATTGGATAGTGATAAATCCGGGGTGATTTGCCCCATGTTGAAACGAGACGATGCGCAAAATCATTCGAACGGCCCTCCCCCTTGTCCTCACCCTGCTTGCCGGGACTTCCGCCTTTGCCAGCACACAGCCTTATGAAACGTCACTCTCCGGCAATTTTCTCGCTGGACGTGTGGCGGCTGACGCCCACGACAATGAATTGGCGACGCAATTTTATACCGATGCCTTGAAGCAGGATCCGGGCAATGCGCAATTGACCGAGCGCTTGTTCCAAATTCAAGTGTCTTCGGGCCAAATGGGTGAAGCAGAGAAACAGGCAGAAGAGGTTTTGGCCTTCAACAGCCAGCACCGCTTGGCCCGTATCGTGGTCGGGCTGAAAGCCTTTCGCGAAAAGAAGATGGATGCGGCACGGGAGAATTTCACGGAAGCCGCTTATACACCCGTTGGTGAATTGACGTCGGCATTGCTGGCGGCTTGGTCGTTCGCAGCCGAAGGATCGCTCAATGCGGCGATGAAAGAACTGGACAAACTTGATGCCAATGAGTCCTTTGCCAACTTCAAGTCTTTCCACGCCGCGCTGATTTCTGATGTTTTGAATTCATCCGTCCGGTCAGAAGCTGCTTACAAGAAAGCCTATGCCGAGGCGGGCACAAGTTTGCGGGTGACCCAAGCTTACGGCAATTTTCTGGAACGCAACGGCAAGTCCAAGGAAGCTGCTGATATTTATCGTGCATTTTTGACAAGCAGTGACGGTAATCAATTGGTCGCAGAAGCTTTGGCGCGGGCTGAGAAAGGCATTGTGCCCCCAGCTTTTGTGGCCAATGCAGATGCAGGTGCCGGAGAAGCCCTGTTCTCGCTCGCAGCTGCCATGAATGATGATCAGAGCATCGATGTGGCGCAGATCTATGCACAGCTGGCGCTCTCAATGACCAGCGACAAACCGGTAACTTTGACGTTGCTCGGTGACATTCTGGCGGCGACGCGCAACTATCAACAAGCCATCGACACCTATGATATGATACCCACCACTTCGGTTTTGCGTACCAATGCGGAAACTGAAATTGCGCTGAACCTGCAGCGACTGGAAAAGCCAACTGAGGCTGAACAGCGTTTGCGTGCGGTGGTGGCGAAGGAGCCCAAGAATTACGACGTACTCGTGACCTTGGGAAATCTCTTGCGCAACGCCGAAAAGTACCAGGATGCCGATGCGTTTTATACGCAAGCCCTGGCGCTGGTCACAAAGCCTGCGCGCCAACATTGGAGTGTATTCTACTATCGTGGTATTGTCAGAGAACGATTGAAGACATGGCCTGCTGCCGAAGCTGATTTGCGCAAAGCTTTGGAATTGGCACCAGAAGAAGCATCTGTTCTGAATTATCTTGGCTACTCATTGATTGATATGAATGAGAAGCTGGATGAAGCCATTGGCATGGTGAAGAAGGCCGTCGAGGCCAAGCCGAATGATGGTTACATTGTTGACAGTCTGGGGTGGGCGCATTTCCAGTTGCGTGACTTTGAGGAAGCCGTTGTACAGCTTGAGCGCGCCACGGATCTGCGTGCGGGTGACCCGATCATTGCCGAACATCTGGGCGATGCTTATTGGCGGGTTGGTCGCAAGCTTGAAGCAAAATTCCAGTGGCAACATGCCAAGGACAACAAGCCTGAGCCAGACGATTTGAAGCGCATCGAAGGCAAGCTGCAAAGTGGCATGCCTGATCTGCCCCCCTTGGTGAAGCCTGCCGATAACAGCAAGGCCGGTGGCAGCAACGGTTGATGTCTGCGGTCATCACGGAATTCGCGCCCGCAAAAATCAATCTGGCGCTGCACGTGCTTGGTCGCCGAATGGACGGTTATCATGAGCTGGATTCAGTGGTTGCCTTTGCCGATGTCGGCGATGTATTGACGTTCACGGCAAGTGACAAGACGATACTATCCGTGGACGGACCATTTGCAGCGGACGTTCCCGTCAATGCTGACAATCTCGTGCTGAAGGCTTACGCTGCGTTGAAGCAGCATGGTCATTTGCCTGCGGTACATATTCATATGACGAAGAACCTGCCGGTCGCCTCTGGCATAGGCGGCGGCTCGGCGGATGCAGCTGCGGCGTTGCGTGGTCTTATCCGCATGTCAAAACTGCGATTCGAGACCGAAACAATCCGGCAGATAGCACTGTCGCTCGGAGCCGATGTGCCTGTATGTTTGCATGGAAAAGCCTGCCGCATGCAAGGCGTGGGTGAGATCATTTCGCCTCTGGAACGACTGCCGGCCCCTGCAATTTTATTGGTCAATCCACTGCAACCTTGCGGCACTGCGGATGTGTTTCGTGGAATGGCTCTAAAACCCGGCGACACTTCAGGAACTGCCTTGGATGTAAATGAGCCGCATCAATGGCGCAATGATATGTCGAGTTCGGCACTTTGTGTGATGCCAATGATCGGTGATGTTTTAAGGTCACTCAAAAACTTGAAGGACGCACGTGCAATGCGCATGTCAGGGTCCGGCGCCACCTGTTTTGCACTTTTTGATACGCGCGCAATGGCTGACGAAGCTGCTGAACAAATCAGAGGGCAGCACCCCAATTGGTGGGTAGCATCCGCTGGACTGACTTAGTGCGTCGGACTGTCAATTGAATTCATGCCTGACTACCCCGTCTTTCCCACGAAAGTGGGAATCCAGACTTTCAACCAGCGAGATCGTGGAAAGTCTGGATTCCCGCGTTCGCTGGAATGACGGGCAAATTGGATTCAATTGATCATCCAATACTCGAATGCGGCATCAATGCGAACGGGCGATACAGAAGTCTACGGCTTCCAGCAGTGAAGCTTTCCATTCGCTGTCGGCAAAAATAGCAAGTGCGTCTTTGGCAAGTTGACCATAGTGGCGGGCGCGGTCCAGCGTGTCGGCCAGTGAGCCGTGACGGTCCATGAGTTTTTGTGCGTAGATCAAATCATCATCGGTCTGGTTGCCTTCTTCCATGGTGCGCTTCCAGAAGTTCCGTTCTTCAGTCACGCCACGGCGAAACGCCATGATGACGGGCAAGGTAATTTTACGCTCGCGAAAATCATCGCCAACGCTCTTTCCCAACTTGGCTTGCGAGCCCGAATAGTCCAGCGCGTCATCAATAAGCTGGAAGGCAATGCCGAGATTGCGACCGTAGGATTCAAGTGCTTCCTGTTCATTTCGAGGGCGGTTGGAAATCACGGCTCCAACGCGGGTAGCAGCACAGAACAAGGCAGCCGTTTTTGCACCGACGACTTTCAGATAGGAATCTTCAGTGGTCGAAGTGTCTTGCGACACCGCCAATTGCAGCACTTCGCCCTCGGCAATGGTGCAGGCAGCTTCTGATAAAATGCGCAGGCATTCGAGATTGCCGGTTTCGACCATCATCTTGAAGGCCTGACCCAAGAGATAATCACCAACCAATACAGACGCCTGATTGCCCCAAATGACGCGTGCAGCATCCTTGCCTCGGCGCATGTCGCTCTCATCGACCACGTCATCATGCAGCAGCGTAGCGGTGTGCATGAACTCGACAGCCATCGCCAGTTTCACATGGTGCAAGCCCTTGTAGCCACACATGCGGGCCGCAGCGACCGTCAACATGGGGCGAATGCGCTTGCCACCGGAATTAATAAGATGACCTGCAAGTTGCGGAATGAGTTCGACGTGGCTCTGGGCTTTTTCCAAAATCAGGTCATTGATCAGGTTCATGTCTTGCGTGGTGAGCTTCACCAACGCGTCCAGCGACGGTGCCAGCTTGTCCTGCCCTGCTTCAAACGGAATGACGACGCCCATCTTTTCTCAACCCTTGTTGCCTTAATTTTCAGCTTAGCAAGCAAAATCCGGAGAAAGACGTGGCGCATTGCCGCTGTTTGTTTAGAAAGACAATGGCGTGGTAACCTCTCGTTCACCAAACTTCGCTTAAACCTCTAGGGCATGCAACTGGCAACCGAAACACAATACGCACCCCCCTCCACTGCTTCGGCGGTGCCGCAAGGTGTGCCCGCCTCGCTCACGGAAGATGCATTCCTGGGCGGCAAACTCCGGGTGTTGCAGCCTGAAAAGGGCTACCGCGCCGGGATTGACGCGGTATTTCTGGGCGCCACCATCCCTGTCAAAGAGGGTGAGACAGTTTTTGAAGCCGGCATCGGCGTGGGCGTCGCCTCACTTTGCCTGTTGTCGCGCTGCCGCAATATTCACGTGACCGGGATCGAAATCACCGCCCGCTACGCCATGATGTGCGAGGAAAATGCCAAGCGCAATGGCTTTGCCAATGACATCCGCGTCATCCACGCTGATGTCAAAGAAGCAATGCGCCGTGATTTGTCCAGTATGCCAGAACACGGCACTTTCGCCCATGCCTTTGCCAATCCGCCCTATTTTGAGGAGGGCAAGGTCACCCCTTCACCTTCGCTCTTGAAAGCCCAGGCCCATGCCTTTGGTCCTGACGATCTCGAGCTGTGGATCAAAGTGATGCATGCCATGGTTGGCCTGCGCGGCACTGTGACCCTGGTGCACCGGGCTGATACGCTGGGCAAGATCTTGACTGCCATGGAAGAGAAATTCGGCGACATCCGCGTCGCTCCGCTTTATGCGCGTGAGGGCACTGCGGCGAGCCGGGTGATTGTGCAAGGTGTTCGCGGTTCGAAAGCCCCGATGCAATTGCTGCCGGGATTGATTCTACATGGCGAAGGCAATGACTTTACGCCGGATGCAGATGCCGTATTGCGCGATGGCGCGGCGTGGCGACTGCGCTAGGTTTTAGAGCAACCACAATCGACCATATGGTGCGACTGGCACTTGATCTTTATGCAGAGTGATTGTTCCACCTCCCAAGACATCGCGGAAATCTGTCGCACCGATACTTCGCAATAGTGTTGCTGAAACGCTTGTCCATTGTTCAGTGAAGTTGAATATTCCCAGCAGTGTTCCCTCATCAGCAAGTCGCGCGAAGGCGAAGACTTTGCTGTTACCGGTGTCGATGACACGGGTTGGCACCTGTGACGCCAGTTGTGAAGTGGCCTTGCGGCGGGTGAGAATGTGTTTGACCCCGGCAAGTAATTCCGCTGCTACAGTTTTTCCGTCTTCAGCTTTTTTAACGGCATTCCAATCCATTTTCGGACGATGAAGCCAGCGGTTGTCGTGGGCGTGCTCGGGCACGTCTTTGAAGCTGTAGTCATTCGGCAAGCCCACTTCATCGCCCATATAGAGCAAGGGCAGGCCGCCGAATGAGCACATCAGCGCGACCCCTAAGAGCATGCGCTGAACGGCGAGCTTGGCCTCCTCGTCGTTGTTGCTGTCCATCGCAGATTCGAGCCCTGCAAGCGAGGCGAAACTGCCGGAATTGCGGCGGTCTCCGGTGAGTTCATTTTCCTGGAAGATGCCACCACGGGCAAATGAGCCTTTGAATACGCCGCTATAGAAATCTGAGAGAAAGCGACGGTGGCCGGGGCCGGAGAGTCCTGGAATGGCTTCGGCATCTTCTTCGGTGATGGCCCAGCCGATATCATCGTGACAACGGATGTAGGTGGCCCAGCAGGCGTTGCGGAAGCTTTCAGGGAAATGCTTGCGCAGGGTATGCGTCATCAATGTGGTGTCGCGCGTGGCCAGCGACGACCAGTACTGCACCATGAGATTGTTATGGTAGGCGAGGTTGGCTTCGCGGCCTGCATGACGACCCTGCCCCAGATAAGGAACCAGATCACGCGGTGCCACAATGGCTTCGGCTTTGTGAATGACTGATGGAGCTGCAATGCGGGTCGCGGCGCGCAAGGCTTGCAAAATATCATGCACTTCCGGCTGGTTCTGGCAATTGGTACCCATGCGTTTCCACATGAAGGCCACGGCATCCAGACGCATCACCTCTGCACCCTTGTTGGCGAGGTTTAAAATCACATCGACAATATCGAGGAAGACTTCCGGGTTTGACCAGTTCAAATCCCACTGGTGTTCATTGAAGGTGGTCCAGACATATTTCTTGATGTCAGGATAATGCGTGAAGCTGCCTGGCGCATCATTGGGGAAAATTTCAACGAGGGTTTTTTCGTATTGTTTCGGCACCGTGTCGGCGTCGAACATCCAGTAATAGTTCTGGTATTTTTTTTCGCCCTTCTTGGCTTTTTCGGCCCAGGCATGTTCCTTGGCAGTGTGGTTGAGGACCAGGTCTATGCACACACTCATGCCTCGGGCGCGCAAAGCCGCTGACACTGTTTCGAAATCCGCCATGGTGCCCAAGCGCGGATCAATCGCACCATAATCCATCACCGAATAACCACCATCATTGGCACCGGGGCGGGGTTTCAGGCACGGCATGAAATGCACGTATGTAACGCCAAGCGATTCCAGATAGTCGAGATGTTCGAGAACACCGGTGAGATTGCCAGCGAAACGATCGACGTAGAACACGTAGCCCACCATGTTTTCCGACAGGAACCAGTCTGGCGCGATGTCACGGGCAAGGTCGAGAGCTTTTAAAGGCAGGGGGCGTTCGGTCCAGTGCCGGAGTAAAAGCGCTTTCAAACGGTCTTCAGTTTCGGGCCTTTCGCCGTAAAGCAGCCGGAACGAGGAAAGCAAGTCCCGCTCACTGCGCTGCCAGCGCAGATCGAACACTATTTGGTCTCCCGGGTTTCCCATAGCGCTTTGAAAGCACGGTTTACCGGGCTTGGCAATGGTGGTGGTGTGCAGTGCGGGATGACGGGTGTACTTACTTAAACCATCACGACAGCATGCTCACACGTGATCATCGTCCTCATCGTGTTCGTGGTTCAGCCATTCGCAGAGTTCGGCAGGCAACAGCAGTTGATAGGCGCTGTCGTTCTCGACGAAGTGGGTGAGGTCGCGCACGTTGAGGAAGCCGACGTTATGGAAGCGCTCGGCGGCGGTTTTCAGGAAACGGAAATTGGCATTGCCCACGCCAATCAGTTGAAAATAGATTTGCGAGCCTGCTTCTTCCATCGTCTCGAACAGGTTCAGGGCATGGGCCGCGTCGTCATTTTCACCGTCAGTGACGAAGTAAATGATGATCGGCAGATCGTCGCTGCCTTCTTCGCGCAGAACTTCCCTGGCGCGACGGAACCAGCCGTCTTCGATGCGTTCGACCAAACCAAAGTGACGGAGTGCTGCATCAATCACGGGAGCATAGCTGGTGCCGCCGCCATAGATTTTATCAAGCAAGCCCGATTTCATTTCATGGCCGATGTAATCAACATAGTTTTTGGCCGTCACCGGGGTCATCGCCGCAAAGCCGTTGCTGCCACCCGAAAAACCCCAGACGTCGAGTTGCGCATCGACATCACAAGCGAGACCCACGGGTAACAAACGTTCAATGGTGGACTGCACAACGCCGTCGTCATAGAGATTTTGCATGGAGCCGGAGACGTCGAGGATCAAGCCCACTTGTGATTCAACGACATGCATGCCCTGCTTTTCCAGCACGAATTTTACCTTTCGCACTTCCTCGTCGAGTTTCTCGATTTTAAATTTGGCCATGTCGTGCTTCTCCGGGTTTGAGTGTGTTCAGAATATTTTTGTAGGCGCTGCGCAATTGATCCAAAAGTTTTGGATCGGGATTTGACTTGGATAATTTGGCGTGTGCAATGGCAGCAACGAAGGCCGTGTGAAATGCGGGCAGGCTTTCTTCCACCAATTCACGGCCTGCTTGCAGAATTGCGTGCGTCGCATCCGCCATCAGATTATGCGTCACCCGCCCGGCTTCAAGCGACAATCTTGTGGTGAGTAAACCTGCAATGCGGGCCTCGAGTGTGTCGGCTTGTGAGAGATAATGCGTCGCATCATGTTTGTTTGAAAAATTATCACGCACATAATTGATGATGAAGTTGGCGCCGAGAATGTGGGCTTGAACGAGGGTTATCAGGCGGTCGAATTTCGGTGCCAGCTGCTTCAGTTTTTTACTTGTGGCTGACAGCGCGGGATCGAGTGCTTTCAGGTCTTTGGCAAGTGTCGTGATTTTTCCATATTGTGAATTGAACACGGCTTCAGGGTCAGAAGCGCCAAAACCTAAGGCCTTCAGCGCTGCGCGGATGCCCTTGGCTTTCGATGCGAACAATGCATCGGGATCAGCAGCTTCGATTGCGCTGAGCATTTGTGCATTCAGAACTTGTCCCTGCACCAAAGCCTGATCCTGCGTGAGTGCCAATTCCTGTTCCATCAGCACACCATGTTCGGTTTGAAGCTGCGCGCCAAATCGCACCACATCATCATAATGGCGGTCATCAAGATTGACGCTGGCGACAATGCTGATGGCTTTATCGACAACACTGCGTGACGCCGCAGCATCAAGCGCCTGCAAATCTTCACGCGTGCAAGGCAACCGCATTCGCACTTCGCCACCGAATAAAATGCGGGGGTCGCTGCTGTTGGGTGTTGGCGCTGTCGGGGTGCCAAACAGCACTTTCACGCCACCGGATTTTGGTTTGTCATCAGCCTGCACGGGCGTGAACGCCTCAGCTCATATAGGCTGTGATAATGTCGCCAAGTCCTGCGGTAGATGCTGCGCCAACGGCCTGGAATTTCCATGAGCCATCGGATTGCTTCAGGAAGGATGCAACCTGAATGGCGGTTTTTCCTGCAAATTCCGAGCCCAATGTGTAGCGGCAGAGTTCAACGTCCTGCGAGTCACAGACTTCCACACCGGCATTGCGCACCTTGCTGAAGTCCTGTCCGCGTTTTTCAGCCTGATAAATGGTGGCCCAGACGGCGATTTCGGAAATGGCGTCTGGCAAGTTGGCCAGTGTGATCATGGATTCTTCGGCGAAAGATTCTTCACCGGCATGGGTAACACCATGATCTTCACGGGTGCCACCAGCGCCGCGCCCAGTGCGGTCATCGCGCTCGTGCCACATCGAGCCGTCTAACGTTTCGAAAGACCCGTCGATGTTCTTTTTCAGTGATCCCTCGGCATTGCCCGGGCCTTTGATGAAAGCATAGCACAAGGCGTGGGAGCCTTCTTCGTGCAAACGGGCGCGATTGGAGTCGCCCTTCGGGTGCATGAGGCCAAAGCAGTGCAGATCAAGGTCAATCGATGGCCCGTTGGTTGCAGGTTCCCAAAACAAGCCGCAGTGGACAGTTTCGACCTGCTTTTCGATGTTGAAAGCCTGGCCCTTTTTGAGATTGAATGTTGCCATGTCTGTTCCCCGCTTATGATTTCAATTTGGATACGGCCTGCTGCACATCCAAGAGAAGTGCGCGTGCGGCCTCATGTTTGCCGATATTCTTTTGCCGCTCAACATCGACTTTATTGGAAATGTCACCCAGTGCCTTGGCAATGCCGGAGAGAATCTTTGCGTCTTCCAGCCGCGCATCGGCGGCGGAGGTGGTGGCGTGAACGGAAACCTCTTCCAATTGCTTGATGGAATATTTCTGCAGGTCGGCACGCAGTTGCCGCCGCATGTCGTTTAACTGTTGCAGCGACTTGATCTGGAAAATCGCATGCAGGCGCAGCAGTGCGGATTTGATGTCGTTGAATTCGGTCTGGGTTGAGCTGACAGTGTCGGCCAGCGTCATCAAGCCCGCACTCTGCGCGATGCCGATCGATTCCAGATCAACAGGAGCCTTGGCATAGGCTGTCTCAAGCGCCAGCAAACGGTTTTCGAAGACGTCAAGCTTGACGCGGAAGTCCTTGGCGTCGCGCACTTTCAGGCCATCGTTGCTGGCTTGGGCTTCCGCTTCAAGCTGTGCCAGTTCGGCTTGGGCGGACGTACGAATTTTGCGGCCAGCCTCAACGTAAACGCCGAGGTCCAGAATATTGTCGCGATAGGTCACGGCCTGTTGGCCGAGCTGGTTGATTTCCTGCACGAGTTTGGCGCTTTCGGTTGCGACCTGGGCTTCCAGCGGGCGCACAATGTCGAGCAGCGATGTGGCCTTGCTGCGCAGCAGTTCGCGGATCTCGTCGGCGGCTTGCTCAAGTTCCCTGGCCTTGTTGCCAAAGCCCAAGGCGCTGCCGATACGGGAAATCCAGCCGCCAGCCAAACGGTCCCTGATTTGTGCTTCAAGTTGCGGAATGTCCATTTGCTTGACGCTGCTGCTGAGTTTGCGGAACAGTTCAAACAGAATGGGCGAATCGGATTTGGTGATGCGTTCCAACATCCTGTCGAGCTGGGCGCTGAATTTATTGACCGGTTCCTGGCCAAACAGCACCAGTTCAGACCCCGGCAGGCTGCGGAACTTCACGCTGTCCACAAGCATGGGGACTTTGGCGGCTTTTTCCGGCGGCAGGATGACGGTAAGCGCCCGGCCTTCCCTGACGTCAACTGCAAATGGGGTGTCGAGGGTGGTGGCTGTCTGTGTTTTGGTGGTCACGGGCAATTCCTTCCTGCGGTCAGATAGGAAAGACTTATTGCAATTTCCAGTTAAGAAATTTGCCATTCTTGCGTTTTTGCAGCGCACACACCATATCCGGCGTCATGTTGAAACGCTTTCTCCGTAAAATCACTTTCCGCAAATCCCCTGCTCTCGTTCACGTGGTGCGCCTTGAAGGCACTCTGGCAGCTGGAAAATCTGTGCGGGGTGGCAATTTGAATTTGCGCGGCGTTGAGCCCGCACTGCAAAAGGCCTTCCGCAAGGGTGTTGCGGCGGTGGCGCTGGAGATCAATTCTCCTGGTGGATCGCCTGTTCAGTCGGCCCTCATCGGAGATCGTATTCAGTCGCTATCAAAGCAATTCAATGTTCCGGTTTATGTGTTCTGCGAGGATGTTGCGGCATCCGGCGGCTATTGGCTGGCCTGTGCAGGGGATGAAATTTACGCAGACGAGAACTCCATAATCGGCTCAATTGGTGTGATTTCAATGGGTTTCGGCTTTCCGAAGCTGCTGCAAAAAATTGGTGTCGAGTCACGCGTTCATACAGCTGGGGAGAGTAAAAGCACCAATAATCCGTTCAAACCTGAGAAGCCTGAAGACGTGGCCAAGCTCAAATCCATCCTTCTGGAGATGCACGAAAGCTTTAAATCCATGGTGCGGGCGCGGCGGGGCGACAAGCTGAAGGGCAAGGACAAGGACTTGTTTACGGGCGCTTACTGGACGGGAAAGTCGGCTTTGGCGCTGGGCCTGATCGACGGCATTGGCCATATGGAGGCCATAATGAAGCACAAATTTGGCGATAAGGCTGTTTTGAAGTTGATCCCCATCTCGTCCGGTGGAATTTTGCGACGGATTGGACTGGCGAATACGTCTGATATGGGTGGGCAAGCGTTGGATGCGCTTGAAGCCCGCGCCTTGTGGCAGCGTTTCGGCTTGTGATATATCGGTCGATTAAGGAGTAGGCTATGGCATTTTTCAGGCGCATGATGACGGCAGGTGCAACGCTGCTTTTGGGTTACGCCGTGAAAAAGCTGATGACACGGGTTGAAGCACAGGCGGACGCCATGCGTACCCAGGCTGAAGACCAACGCGACCCGAAAGAATTCAAGCAGCTGAAGCAGGATCCGAAAACTGGCGAGTATTACGCCGAGGATTGAAATTGGTGACATCGCACAAGCAGACCGACGAGTGGATTGACGCGGTTTACCGTGCACCCAATCGTGAAGCATTGAAGGCCACCTATAATCAGTGGGCAGCAAGCTATGACGCGGACATGGTGAACACGGGATACATGCATTATGCGGTACTCGGCGGTTTGGTGTGCAGGCACGTGGCGCGGAAGGATGCGACCATACTGGACGCCGGTGTGGGCACGGGCGGGTTGGGTGCGCTCATGAACCTGCTGGGCTATAACAATCTGTCCGGCGTTGACATGTCCGAGGGCATGCTGGCCAAGGCGGCCGAGCGGAAGTGCTATTCAGATTTGCGGTTGGGCGTGCTGGGCGAAAAGCTCGATTATGTAGACCGCAGTTTCGATGCCATTGTGTCAACAGGCACCTTCACCGAAGGCCACGCGCCTGCTTCGGCCTTTGATGAATTGGTGCGGTTGCTCGAAGTGGGCGGCGTCATCATTTTCACCATGGCTGGCATGGTTTGGGAAGAAAACGGCTTCAAGGACAAGCTGGCAGGGTTCGTGTCAGCAGGTGTGTTGAAACTGGTTGAAGCGACGCAACCCTATCAACCCATGCCCTATTCGCCAGCAGAGTCGCATATCACCACGCGGGCTCATGTGTATCGGAAACTGCAATGAAGTGACCTCATCAGCCCTTCGGGCAGCTTCTCCAGAGGAGACGCGACTGGTTGATAGTCCTCCCTGAATGGCTGACCATTTAGGGAGGTCTTAAACCCAGTCGCTTCTCCCTTGGAGAAGCTGCCCGAAGGGCTGATGAGGTCACTTCGCCGCCACATGCGATAACTTCGAGCAAAACAACGGAAATATTTATTTCCTAATATAGCTTGACACTGTTCTTATTATGTTCCATATGCCGTTTCGATGGTTTTGGAAAGGAAGGGTCAGTGTCGCTAGCTTGTCAATACTGCCAGAACCATGTGCAGCGCCCGCGGATGATGGATAAAGCGGCCATCACCTCCGGGAGCCGGGGGTTAGCCCCAGGAGTACTACGACTCCTGTTGTGTCCGATCTGTAGCAACCCGCGCCGGGGTTTTGTAAGTCCAGTCGATTGGGACTGGCAGGTTCTACCCGTGCGCCTCTGCGAGAGCGAACCCTGGATGATTTCCCATGTGAAAAGCGTGGGGGTATTAAATTATTCCGAAATTCCGGCACAAATCGCTGCGTTCCAAGGTTGGGCTCTGAGCCGAATCCACTGTTTTTACGACACTGTCGCATGCTGGCTTGGAGTCAGGACGGGAATGTCCCTTCCACTTTCTTTTCATGGTCCGCCTTAATAGCTCGCTTGTATCAGGCGCCCCCTCCCCCCTTTGGGGTACTCCCCCGGCGAAGTCGCCGAGGGAGATTTTTGCACTGCTTTCTCCCTCGGCCTCTTTCTTGGCCGGGGGAGTACGGCGAAGCCGCGAGGGGGTGTTTCAACTTGACCCCATCCCGCCCCGCCATTACACCGCCCGCATCATGGCTTTATCTCCAACCACCTCATTTCAAGACCTGATCCTGACGCTGCATAATTACTGGGCGGACAAGGGTTGCGTTATCTTGCAGCCTTACGACATGGAAGTGGGGGCTGGCACCTTCCACCCTGCAACGACCTTGCGCTCTGTCGGTACAAAGCCATGGTCGGCGGCTTATGTGCAGCCATCGCGCCGCCCGAAAGATGGGCGCTATGGCGAGAACCCCAATCGCTTGCAGCATTATTATCAATATCAAGTCATCATCAAGCCGAGCCCGCCGGATTTGCAGGACCTCTATCTGGGTTCGCTGGCCGCCATCGGCATTGACCCCACACTGCATGATCTGCGCTTTGTCGAAGACGACTGGGAAAGCCCCACACTCGGTGCCTGGGGTCTTGGCTGGGAAGTCTGGTGTGACGGCATGGAAGTGTCGCAGTTCACATATTTTCAGCAAGTCGGCGGCCTCGACTGTACGCCCGTATCAGGCGAATTGACTTACGGCCTCGAACGCCTGGCCATGTATGTGCAGAATGTTGATAACGTCTACGACCTGAATTTCAACGGCAAGCCCGAAGGCCAGGGCCGCATCAGCTATGGCGATGTGTTCCTGCAAGCCGAGCAGGAATATTCGCATTACAATTTCGAAGACGCCGACACCGACATTCTGTTGCGTCACTTCAATGATGCTGAACACGAGTGCAAATCGCTGGTCGATAAAAGCCTCAACGGCAATTACACTCTCGCCCTTCCGGCCTATGACAAATGCATCAAGGCTTCGCACCTGTTCAACCTGCTCGATGCGCGCGGCGTGATCTCGGTGTCCGAGCGACAAAATTACATCTTTCGCGTCCGCGACCTCGCGAAAGGTTGTTGTGAAGCCTGGTCGAAATCTTCTGGAGGACGAAGCTGATGTCTAGCCCAACCATTGCGAAAAGACTGCCGATCCCCGTCGATGTTGAAGCCGGCAAGGATTATTTCTGGTGCGCCTGTGGTGACTCCAAGAACCAGCCGTTCTGCGATGGCAGCCACAAGGGCACAGAATTTGTGCCCCTGAAATGGACCGCAACAGAAACAGAAAAAACCTTTTTCTGCGCCTGCAAACACACAGCCAACGCACCCTTCTGCGATGGAACCCATGGCACGCTCTGATGTCTGAACTCCTGCTCGAATTATTCTCCGAAGAAATCCCCGCGCGCCTTCAGACGAAGGCGGCGGAGGATTTGAAGGCGCTGATCACCAATGGTCTGGTCGATGCCGGGCTGCTGTATGAAGGTGCACAGGTGCATGCCACGCCGCGGCGCTTGGTGTTGTCAGTTGAGGGCCTGAATGCGAAAGCCGCTGACACGCGCGAGGAACGCAAAGGCCCGAAGGTGGATGCGCCTCAGGCGGCCATTGATGGCTTTC
>CAXTLE010000028.1:0-17718 GCA_964244855.1 uncultured Aestuariivirga sp.
TCCCTTGCCTATGCCAGCAACTGCTTTACCAAAGCCGCCGTCATTCTTGGCAGATCATAGGGAAACCGCGCTGTAATCAAGTTGCCATCGACTACGCAAGGTTCATCCAAAACTGTCGCGCCTGCATTCTCCACATCCTGCATGATGTTCCAGACTGACGTGGCTTTCTTGCCCTTCAAAATTCCGGCATTCACCATCACCCATTGACCGTGGCAGATCGCACAGGTTGGCTTTCCGGCTTCGTAGAGTTCGCGGACAAATTTCACGGCGGCTTTGTCGGCGCGCAGCGTGTCGGGGTTCCAGCAGCCTCCAGGCAGGATTACCGCGTCGTAGTCTGAAACCTTCACTTCATCAGTATATTTGTTGATCTTGATCCAGCCCGCATTTTCCATCAGGCGAATAGCGAGCACGTGAGTGGCGCATTGGGGTGGAAAGCGCAGGCCCAGTGTGGGGTGGAATTCGCCGATGCGGGGCGAGATCACGTGCACAGTTGCACCGTGCTCAGTGAGCCAGTGGTGGGCACCCAGGATTTCGACTTCCTCCACGCCATTGGCGCAGCAGATGGCGATGCGTTTGCCTTTCAGCAATTCGGGGTTGGACGCTGGTTCAAACAGGAAGGCATTGAGTTCGCGGTTGAGTTCCCCGTCAGCGGTGGTCAATAGTTCGGTGGAGATCGACGGCACAGGTGACGGCGTCATCAACTGTTGCATGCGATGGAAGGCGGCGGCCTGAATGGGCTTGTTCATATCGGTGTTCTCCACGTCGCTCTGCGATTGACTTCAATTCGAATTTGCAAGACTGTTATAACAGTTGGAGGATGTCAAATGAAGTATGGATTTAACCTGTTGCTGTGGACGGGGCATGTGACAGATGAGCATCTGCCAATTTTCAAGGCCCTGAAGAAGGCTGGCTATGACGGCGTTGAGCTGCCACTGTTTGAGGGTACGCCAGATCACTATGCGCGACTGGGTGAGCATTTGCAGAAGTTGGGTCTGGGTGTGACGACAGTGAGTGTATTAGGTGCGGGGCATAATTCACTTTCTCAGGACAAGGCTGAGCGGAAGGCGGCGGTTGAGCGGGCAAAATGGGCGGTAGAGTGTACAGCTGCTTTGGGTGGAAATATTCTTGCGGGGCCGATGCATTCTGAAATTGGGTATTTTTCCGGAAATGGTGCTACCGCGCAAGAACGGAAATATGGGTTGTCGTTCCACCGGGCTGTTGGGGATCACGCTGCCAACAAGAATGTTCGATTGGCGGTTGAGGCATTGAATCGGTTCGAATGCTATTTCCTCAATACCATGGCGCAATTGGCGGACTATCTTGATGAGGTTGACCATCCGCACGTGAAAGCGATGTATGACACATTCCATTCCAACATCGAAGAGAAGGACCCGGTGGCAGCGATCAAGACCATCAAGCGCCATATGATTCATGTTCACATTTCAGAAAATGATCGGGGAACGCCGGGCAAAGGTCATGTGCCGTGGGACGCGACTTATGCGGCTTTGAAGGCGGCGAAGTATGATGGCTGGATGACGATTGAAGCTTTTGGTCGCGCCATTCCCGCACTTGCAGCGGCAACACGGGTGTGGCGGGATTTCTTTCCGAACAAGGAAGAGGTTTATAAACTGGGGATCAAGAACATGCGCAACGGAATGGCGAAGTAATGGCCCGGGCTTATGCGTCGCTCATTCTGAAGGCCCCGGTTGAAACGGTTTGGAAGCTGGTACGCGACTTTAATGGGTTGCCCGGCTGGGCACCCCCGGTGGCGAAATCGAAAATCGAAAATGGGCTGGATGCCGATGTGGTGGGCTGCGTGCGCTCGTTTCATCTGCATGATGGTGCGCATGTGCGCGAGCGTTTGCTGGCGCTGGACGATGTGAATTATACCTTCAGCTACAATTTCGAGAAGCCCGCTTTTCCGGTCAAGAATTATGTGGCGACCTTGCGGCTCTATCCTGTCACGCAAACCGATCAGACCTTTGCCGAATGGACCGCGACGTTTGATGAAGAGCCTGAAGATGCGGGCAAATATGAGCAGATTGTTTCGAAGGATGTGTTTGCTGCCAATTTTGAAAATCTCGCAAAGATTATCGCGAAAACCAAGCCACAAAAGCCAGAAGGTTCGGTGCGTTGGAAAGGCGGACAACCCAACAAGGTATGGACTTCGCGGGTGATCAAGGCTCCGCTGGCTGATGTGTGGAGCGTGATGCGCGACTTTGCCGGCATGGGCGGGTGGCATGATGAGATTACGAAGATGCATATGTTGAAGAAGGCGAGGCCGGACAAAGTGGCTGGCATTCGGGATTTCTATTTTGGTGATGGGCATTTGAATGAAGAGTTGCTGTCGCTCTCGGATGTCGACCATTCATTCAGTTACCGCATCACCAAATGCGAAATCCCTTGGCTTAATTATGTATCAGGCCCGCGCCTGTGGCCCGTCACCTCAAACAATACGACCTTCGGCATGTGGACTGGTGACTGGGACGCAAGCGCGCAGGATGATCTGGTGTTGATCCCGCGCACAGAGCAGAATGTGTATCAGAAGGCCTTTGCGGGTGTGGAAACTTTGTTGAGGAACAGGAGCAACTCATGAGCAGTTGGCAAGATCGTCACGGATTGAAGGGCAAACGCATTCTGGTTACCGGAGCCACGAAAGGCATTGGCTTCGAAGCCTGCAAGGTGTTGGCGGATGCTGGCGCTGACATTGTGGCCGTGGGGCGGGACCAGGCTGGACTGAAAGAGGTCAGTACACTGATCAAAAATGCCGGACGCAAGTGTTTGACGGTTGAAGCGGACATGAGCACGGTTGAAGGGCCGCAATTTGCTGCAGCGGAAGCCTTGAAGGCTTTCGGCACCATTGATGTGCTGGTCAACAATGCAGGTGTGGCGCTGAATGAGCCCATTCTCGATATCACGCTCAAGAATTGGGACACCACCATCAATGTAAATCTACGCGCGCCCATGTTGCTGGCACAAGCGCTGGTGCCCAACATGATCAAACAGAAGATGGGAAAGATCATCAACGTATCGTCGCAGTCAGGCATCATGGCGCTGGCTGATCACGGTTCTTATGGCGCGTCGAAGGGCGGGCTCAATATGTTGACGCGGGTGATGACGATTGAATGGGCCAAGCACAACATTCAATCGAATACCGTATGCCCGACCGTGATTTTAACACCGATGGGTGAGATGGTGTGGGGGCAGCCTGAAAAAGGCGATCCAATGAAAGCAAAAATTCCGCTCGGGCGATTTGGCAAAACGACGGAGGTTGCGGACTTGATTTTGTTCCTGTCATCGTCGGCGTCAGACTTGATTACGGGACAGGATATTCTGATTGACGGTGGGTTTACGGCCCAGTGATGTATGTAGAAGCTGTCCCTCTCCCGCCCTTCGGGCACCCTCTCCCGTCAAAAGAGACGGGAGAAGGCTATAGTCATTCGGGCCTTCTCCCGTTTCTTCCAACGGGAGAAGGCCCGAATGGCGGATAAGGGGACATTGCTTCAAACTTCAATACGTCGCCCTGCCCCCTGAAATATCAAACACCGCACCTGTTGAGAACGAGCATTCCTCACTCGCCAGCCAACAGATCAGACTCGCATTCTCTTCCACTGTGCCAAAGCGGGCTTTTGGAATCTTCGCCAACATGAAGTCGATATGTTCCTGTGGCATTTGATCAAAGATTGGTGTTTTCACGGCGGCGGGCGTTACCGCGTTTACGGTGATGTTGGTTTTTGCGAGTTCCTTGCCCAAGGATTTGGTGAAGCCGATCACTGCGGCTTTCGAGGCCGAATAGGCGGAAGCATTGGGGTTGCCTTCCTTGCCTGCGATTGATGCGATGTTGACGATACGGCCATAGTTTTGCGCGATCATCAATGGCACCACGGCGCGGTTGGTAAAGAAGCAGCCGTTGACGTTGATGGCCATGGTTTTCAGCCAGCCATCAATCGGGAAACCGTCGACGGGAACTGTAGGACCGGTGATGCCGGCACTGTTGACGAGAATATCAACGCCACCAATTTGTTTTACGGTTTCGGCCACTGCGGCTTCAACTGATGCGTAGTCCGAAATGTCCGTCTTGATGCCGCCGGTCATGTCCCAGACGACGACCCTGCCGCCTTCAGCCGCAATGCGCTTGGCCACGGCTTCGCCGATGCCGGACATTCCCCCGGTGACGACGGCGCGTCGGTTTGCGAATCTCATTTGCGGTTTCTCATGGCGATCAGCCCCGCCAGCACAGCGGCAATGGCCGCTACGCTGAGCGTGAAGCTGTGAAGATACCAAGGCGTGGCCGCGAGTTGCACTTTGCCAGCGGCAGTGTCTGGATTGGGTGGTTTCAAAAAGAAGGTGCCGTAGAGCGAGGCCGATGCGATCGACAACAGCAGCACGATACAAAAGATCATGGCGACGACCATGGCGATTGTTACAACAGAGCGTGTGGACACGCCGGGTTGTGCCAGCGGCAACAGGTTGTTGATGAGACCCGCGAAGACCACGACGATTGCGCCGATGGTAAACAAGGGCAGGCTGAAGGGCTGGAAGATCATGACCAAGGCAAGAATGCCGAGACCGATGATGAAATATTCAAGCCGCAGCGCCTGCTTGTTGGTCATGCCTGTCGGTTCCAGATTGCTCATGCGCGCACAGCCTTTCCGTCTTCACCAAACACATGGGTTTGCGAGGCGTCGAGTTTGAGGTGCAGGGTTTCGCCCACCTTCACCCGCTTTTCGCGTGGTACCACGGCGCGGATTTCTCCACCGCCTTTCAGTCTGGCGTGGATCAGGGTTTCTGCTCCCATGGGCTCGATAAGTTCTGCCTGTGCTGTGAGTGTGTCTTTCGCGGTGATGTCCACAGCGGTGAAAGCACGCGGGCGAATGCCGAGGGTGATCTTCGGTGATTTGAGTGATGCCGCAGCAGGGTTCACGCGCAGGTTAATGGCATTGCCGCTGAGGTTGATGCTGGCTTCGCCGGATTTGAAACCTTCGAGGCTGGCTTCGAGCAAATTCATTTGCGGCGTGCCGATGAAGCTGGCCACGAAGACATTCACAGGTTTAGCAAACACTTCATGTGGTGTGCCCACTTGTTCGATCATTCCGTCCTTCATGATGGCGATGCGGTCTGCCATGGTCAGGGCTTCGAGTTGGTCGTGGGTGACGATGACGGTGGCTTTCGAGAGATTGGATAGCACTTCCTTGATTTGCCCGCGCATGGAGTGGCGCAGTTCCACATCGAGACGCGAGAGTGGTTCATCAAACAGGAAACAATTGGGATCGCGCACGATGGCGCGGGCCACTGCGATGCGTTGTTTTTCGCCTTCGGAGACTTGCCCCGGCAAACGGTCGAGGACTTCGGTGAGGGCGAGAATTTTCGCTACTTTCATTACGCGCTTGTCTTGCTCGTCTTTCGACAGTTTCTCGAAATGCAGCGGCATGGCGATGTTTTGGCCGACGGTGAGTGCGGGATAGAGCGCGTAAAATTGGAATACCATGGCGATGTCGCGTTTTTCCGGCGACAGTTCATTCATGTTGCGGCCCGCGATCACGACCTCTCCTGAGGTGGCGCGCTCGAGTCCTGCAATCATGCGCAGTGTTGTGGTTTTGCCGCAGCCTGATGGGCCGAGAAGGCAGACGACTTCGCCCGCGTCGACTTTCAAATCGGCATCCCGGACGGCCACGAATTCGCCGAACTTCTTGGTGACCTTACGAACATCAATAGTGGACATGGATTTAGCGTTTCACAGTACCGAAGGTGACGCCGCGCAACAGATGGTTCTGCAGGAAAAAGGTCACGAGGAAGACAGGGATGAGGAAAAGTGTTTCGATGGAAGCAAGCAAGGTCCAGTCCGTGCCACGCCCGCCTGAGGATACGGCCTGGTTCATGGCGACGGGTACAGTGCGGGTGTCGACACCTGTGAGAAGAAGTGCGAACAGGAATTCGTTCCAGGTGAGAATGATGCCGAACACGAAAGTTGCTGCAAGGCCTGCAATGACTTGCGGCAGGCAGATTTTGAAGAACACGCGGCTGTCAGATGAGCCATCAATGCGGGCTGCGTCTTCGACGTCCAGCGAGAGTTCATCAAAGAAGCTCTTCATCATCCAGATGGTGAAGGCGAGATTGAAGGCGGTGTAGAGCAGGATGATGCCGATGTAGGAGCCGGATAATCCCACGACACGGAACATCAGGATCACCGGAATGATGACCACAATGGCGGGCAACATGCGGGTGGTGAGGATGATGAAAAGATAAGTGTCGTTGCCTTTCAGTGGATAACGCGAGAAGCCAAAGGCTGCGAGGGTGCCGATGATGAGGGCAAGTAATACCGACACCGATGCGATGAAAAGTGAGTTCAGGAAGAAGCGATCAAAGCCCGTATTTTCGGCAGCGCCACCGGTGGTCATGGACCGGTTGAACACCGAGCCAAAGTTTTCCAGTGTGGGTGAGAATACGAATTGATCGGGGATTAATCCGAACAGGGATGTCGGAGATAGAGTCGGCGGGACTGAGAGTGCGTCGGCCTGTGGTTTCAGACTTGTGAATATGATCATCAACACGGGCAGGAAGTAGATGAAGGCGATGACAGCCACAAACACCGTGTGGCCCCAACCCGCTTCACCAACGCCGGAGGCTTTGCGAAAGCCCAGTTTTTCCATCAGAGTGTTCATGCTGATTGGCTCCGACGATTTGCGAGGTAGAGATAGAGATTGGTAAGTACGATGACCATGAAGAGCATGACGTAAGAAACCGCTGCACCTTCGCTGGTCTTGTTCTGCTCATTGGCGATGCGGATGAGGTGATATGAAATTGTCAACGTATCGTTGCCGCCCTTGGTGAGCAGGATCACAAGGTCAGCGAGTTTGAAGGCTTCGATGGTGCGGAACAGCAGGGCCAGCATCAAGAGGCCGCGGATATAGGGGAAAGTGATGTTCCAAAATCTGCGCCAACTTGAAACGCGGTCGATGGCTGCGGCTTCGTACAGGTATTTCGGCACCGACACCAATCCGGCGAGAACCAGCAGCATGACGAAGGGTGACCACATCCACGCGTCGGCGAAGACGATGCCTGCGACTGCGCCAACCTTGTTATCCATGAGGATGAACTGTTCGCCGGTGATGCTCTTCATGACGTAGCTGACGATGCCGAAGGTGGGGTCGAAATAATAGGTAAAGAACACGCCGGATGCGACGACTGACAGCATCATGGGAGTGAGCACGAGGATCAGCAGATATTTGCGCAAGGGGAATTGTTTTGCAAACATCATGGCGAGCAGGAAGCCGACGATCATTTGAGCGGTCACTGTCAAGACCACGAACATGGCGGTGTTGGTGAGTGCGTCCCAGTTGGCTTTTGCTGCGAGATCATTGGTGAGAATCTTGATGTAATTGTTGAGTCCGACGAAGCGGATGGATTGCTGGCTGGATTGGTAGGCGAAAAATGACAGGCCGAGTGACCAGAGCAGCGGGAAAATGTTCATGACGAAGAGCACGGCGATGGCGGGTGCAACGAGAAGGCCGCCGTAGTATTTGCGGCGATAGGCGTTGACCACGAAGGCTGCTGCAATGAGCGCTGCCATGGCACCAATGATCCAGAACGAAACTTTTGCGGGCAGTATCACTGCTGCCAAAATCGACACGATGAGGCCCACAAGAATGGCAAGTTTCCAGTTGTGGGCGGAGGCCGTGAAGAGTGGTGCTGGTTGGTCGAGGGTCGTTACGGACATAGAGTTTCTTGTTCTCACTCCCTCCCCCTTGTGGGGAGGGCCGGGGTGGGGGTCGGTTGGTTTTCCAGAATAGAAAAAAAGGCAACGTCAAAGTTCGGAGCGACCCCCACCCTTGATCCCTCCCCACAGGGGGGAGGGAAAAAGAACGGAGGTCCGTCGCGTTACTTGATCAAACCCGCTTCCGTGAGCAGGTTCTGCTGGAACTTCGCTACGTTATCGAGCGTGGTTTTTGCATCCTGCTTGCCGGTGATGGCGAGATCGAACTGGTCTTGTTGCTGGGTCAGCAATTCAAAGAATTGTGGCACGTGCCACACGTCTTTTTGCCAATCCAGCGACGCAGCCCAGGCCCGGTTCCACGGGCGATAGGTCACGTATTTTGGATCGGTGTAAACTGACTTCATGGCGGACTGGCCGCCTGAGGCTGCGAACTGGTTCTGAATGTCTGGCGACAACCACCACTTCACAAAGCCCATGGCTTCGGTCAACTGTTCCGGTGTCGTCCATGTGGTCAACACAAATGGTTGACCGCCGATGTTGGACCAGCGGATCATCTTGCCATCAGCGCCCATGGTGCCGGGTGCCATGCCGAAGACCAGCTTGTCAGACACTTTCGACGATTTCGGATCAAGCGAGGCTTCGCCCAAACCAATCCAGTCGATGTTCATGGCCACTTTGCCTTCACGGAACAATTCGTCAGATTTGAAAATGTCCATGGTGCCAGTTTTTGCGACTGGCGGCATGAGGTCGATGAAGCTTAGATACTGCTCAAGAGCCTTGACCGCTTCGGGTGAGTTGACAACACCTTCGGCCTGCCCGGTTGGTTGCTTGGTTTCATCCCAAGTTCCGCCGCCGTTCTGCCAGATGAAGCCATTGATCTGCATTGACGAGAAGTCGTAGCCTTTGCCGGCCTGGAAAGCGATGCCGTAGAAATCATCTTCGGCAGGTTTGCCAGCCAGCATTTCGCCCTTCTTGCGCTTGAAGAATGTGCCAACGTTTTTAAAGTCGTCCCATGTCATGGCATCAAGTTCTTCACCTGTGCAGGCGAGCTTCTTGTTAAACTTTGCCATGAAGGCTTTTTGCTCTTCTTCATTGCAGAGAATATCCGAGCGACCGAAGTTCACCAACACGTCGGGGAATTGCGGGAAACCATAATAGTTTGGCGTTGAGTTTGGATAGGTCGAATAGGCATTCAGCGGGGCTGGATGCATATCGGCCATGGTTTTTTGCAGTTCGGGATCGGCGTCGATGAGATCGTTGACCTTGCGGAAGTAACCGCCTTCAACGAAGGCACCCAGCCACTGCGAATCCGATACAGCGAAATTGTACTTCTGTTCACCCGAGGTCAGTGACGCGTTGACACGGGTGTAGAAGTCAGGCCACGGAATGAAGTCGACTTCGAGCTTCACGTTGTTACCGGTCTTTGACTTGTATTGTTCGTCGAACATCTTTTTCATGATGCGGGTTGGCGGCCAATCCGGCACAGCCATGGTCAGCGTCACGTCGCCGGCAAATGCCATGGTGGCACTTCCCGTCAACAGTGCTGCCGCAAATCCTGCGGCCACTGTCAGTCCTTTTACTTTTGTCATCACGGTCATTGTAGGTTTCCTCCCTGTTGTTACCGTTTTGGTTTTTCGTATTCCTTCAAGCACGTTTCAGCGGAGACTTAAGGTCTCGCCACTGTCGGCGCGGAAGATGTGGATTTTTGATGGATCGATATGAATGGATGTTGCGTCGCCGGGTTTCAAACCAAGCGCACGGGATTCTGGAAGCAACAGCCGCAAGGTATTGCCGTTGGTTTCAACTGAAACCACAGTCACATCGCCCAAAGGTTCGAGCATGTGAATGCGAGAGGCTATGCCACCCTTTTCGCTCATGGTAATGTCGCTGGGACGAATGCCCATCAAGGCTTTTTCGCCAGCTGTGGTTTTCATTGTGGGAGCAGTCGGCATGCGACCGAGTGATGTGTCGATGGACTTGCCATCAGACCCAATCGTTGCTGCCAGCATGTTCATATGCGGTGACCCGATTTTTCCGGCCACATAAGTGTTGCGTGGATTTTCGTAGAGATCATCTGGCGTGCCCAATTGAACAACTGCACCATCTTTCATCACGGCGATTTCTTCACCCATGGAAAGGGCTTCGAGCTCGTCTGGTGTCGCATAGACTATCGTCATGCCGAATTGGCGGTGCAGGCGCTTCAGTTCGGCCCGCATATCATGACGGAGTTTGGCGTCGAGGTTGGTGAGCGGTTCGTCAAGCAATAGAATTTTTGGACGGCGGATGAGGGAACGTCCCAAGGCGACGCGTTGTTGTTCGCCGCCTGACAGCGTGCCAGGTTTGCGCTCGAGGCGATGCGTGAGCTTCAACGACGCTGCCGTTTCATCCACGCGCCTTTTGATTTCGGTTTCCGCTACTTTTTCTTCGCGCAGCGGATAGGCAAGATTTTCGAAAACCGTGAGATGCGGATAAAGCGCAAAGGACTGGAACACCATGGATACGCCGCGTCCGGCGATGGGTGCATGGGTCATGTCCTTGCCGAAGATTTCGACGCGGCCAGTGTCTGGCGGGACAAGTCCTGCGATCATGCGCAAGGTTGTGGTCTTGCCAACGGAGCTTGGCCCGAACAACACGAAGAAACGGCCTTCGGGCACTGTGAAGCTCATGTCGTCCAGCGCCCGCACACGGCCATAGGACTTGGCCGCGTTGGTCAATCGTAACGCTGGAACTTCACTCGACGGCATGAAACACACTTCCCATTTTCAAGTTCTTGTTTTTCAAGTGAGACTATCGCAGTTCGGCAGAGTTGCAAGACGGGGCGGTGTTTCCAAACCGCTTTCAAAAAAGATTATTTGTAGTTGCCTCATCATCGGGCAGATTCCCAAGCGCCGGATTTTGCAGATTTGAGAACTGCGTCAGTCACCAAATCGGTTGCCAGTGCGTCGCGGAACGTTGGGCTCGCTGGTTTGCCGCTTTCAATGCCTTCTATGAAATCGGCGGCCTGATGGATGAAGGAATGTTCGTAGCCGATCTGCAGACCTGGCACCCACCACTTCGCCATATAGGGGTGATCACCGTCGGTGATGTGCACATTGCGCCAGCCACGCGTGCGTCCCTCGTCGCGGTGGTCGAAATATTGCAGGCGGTGCAGGTCATGCAGATCCCAGGAGATCGAGGCTTTCTCACCGTTGATTTCCAGTGTGTAGAGCGCCTTGTGGCCACGGGCGTATCGTGTGGCCTCAAAATTGGCGAGTGAGCCGTTTTCGAAACGCGCAAGGAACAGTGACGCATCGTCGATGCCGACTTTCTCGGTTTTCCCCGTGATGTTGTGATGGCGTTCCTTGATGAAGGTTTCCGTCATGCCCACCACTTTGTCGATGGAGCCGTTCAGCCACATGGCGGTGTCGATGCAGTGCGCCAGAAGGTCACCCGTTACGCCGGATCCTGCAACATCCACATCAAGTCGCCACAGGCCTTGACCGCCCTGGGGAAGGTCGGCGGAGATGGTCCAGTCCTGCAGGAATTTGGCGCGGTAGTGGAAAATTTTGCCGAGACGGCCTTCGTCGATGAGTTGTTTGGCCAGCGTCACGGCGGGAATGCGGCGGTAGTTATACCAGACCATATTGGCGACGTTTGCCTTTTCAACGGCGGCCACCATTTCGGCTGATTCTTTGGCGTTACGGCCCAGCGGCTTTTCACACATCACCATTTTGCCATTGGCGGCAGCGGCGATTGCGATGTCGTGGTGCATGTCGTTGGAGGCCGCGATGTCAATGACGTCGATATCCTTGCGCTCGACAAGTTTGCGCCAGTCGGTTTCGATGGACTCATAGCCCCATTGGTCGGCGAAGGCTTTGAGTTTGCCTGCATCACGGGCGCAGGCGGCTTTCAGCACTGGCTGGTGTTTCAGATCAAAGAAATGACCGGCTTGGGCGAAGGCATTGGAGTGGGTGCGGCCCATAAAGCCGTAACCGACCATGCCGATGTTGAGGGGTTTTTTAGCCATGAAGGGACCTCATCAGTCGCTTTGCGACAGCTTCTCCAGAGGAGAAGCGACTGGTTGGTAGACCTCCCTCAATGTTGATCGTTTGGGGAGGTGTTGCAGCGAATCGCTTCTCCTCTGGAGAAGCTGCCCAAAGGGTTCCGCAATCGAAGGCGATTGCTAGGGATGAGGTCCCTTCCATCATGCCACCCACCCATGCTTATGCTGCACTTTCAGCATAGTCGCGAGAATGTCGTTCCACGTCTTCTGTTGCAGCATCACGTCATTGGGGAACATGCAGCCGTCCCAGCAGATGTGGCGGAAGGCTTTGGTGAGTTCGCCATCCTTGCCACGCAGCCACATGCCCGCATGTTTGGGAATATCGAGCTTGCCGTTTTTATCGGTGACCATGCAGTGACGTCCGGTCTTGTCGTGATAGCCCAACCCTTTCACGGTGCCGTCGTTCTGGGCCACATGGAAATCGATGGTCCAGGGACGGAGCGCATCAGTCATTTTCTTCAGCGCTTCGTCGAGCGTCTTCTTGCTTTTCCAGTCGAACTTGGCGGGAAGCAAACGCGACTTCGGCGCGTTGTAGCCCATGGTGTAGAGCAACGTATGGGCCATGTCGGCCTGGAAGCCTATGGTTTGTGGACGATCCACTTCCTCCAACGTGTTGATCATGTCTTTCCAGGAATGCATGCCGCCCCAGCAGATTTCACCTTCGCAAGCGAGGCGTTCGCCGTAGTCTGATGCGACGGAACAGGCCTCTCGGAAAGTTTTGGCGATCTTCTTGGTATTGCCGACGGGGTCCTTAGACCAATCGGCAACTCCTGAGGCGGAGTCGATGCGAATGAGGCCGTAGGGCCTCACTCCCAGGTCGCGCAGGCGTTTGCCGAGGTTGCAGGATTTCTTCACATTCTCGACGAATTTCTTGCGATCGGACAGCGAACCCATCGCAGATCCGCCACCCACTGGCGGCCAAACAGGCGCTACGATGGACCCGATCACCAGCTTCCGCGCCTGCACCTTTTCAGCCAGCCGCTTGATGTCATCATCCGAGCAGTCAATTTCCGTGTGGGGGCCGACGTGGAAAATATCGACGCCGTCAAACTTCTTGCCGTTCACTTCGGCCTTGGCCGTCAAGTCGAGCAGCGTTTCGAGATCAATCCCCGGCTCCGAATCAGCGCCTTTGCCCACAAGACCCGGCCACATGGCATTGTGAAGTTTCGGAAAATTATTGTCCGCCATTCGAGCGACTCCCACACGATTGTCTTTTTTGGCAATCTACGCAGGAAAAATGGCGTCTGTCCAGAACTGTTATATTAGTATGACAGTCCCTCCAGCAACAGCGCTACTGCTTCGGCACCGGGATCGTTGAAGCCTTTCAGCTTATCGGCGGAGACGTAAGTTGAGCGGCCAGCGCGGGCGCTCAGCATGTGGGCTGTAGCGTCAGCTCCTGTGCGGGCAGCTTTTGCTGATTTGGCGAGATCGGGCAAGGCGATCAGTGCGGGTAGCAGCGCATCTATCATCGTCCGGTCGCCGGGGTTGGCGCCGCCATATTCCATCATGCGGGCGAGGCCTGCTTTTAGGGCGGCGGGCCACGGCTTGCCGGAGCTTGCGGCTTGTGATGCTGCGGCGAAGAAAATGGCGAGCAACACGCCGGATGATCCGCCCATGGTTCGGGTCATGGTGTCGCTTACGGCTGCCAAGAACTGGCCGGGTTTGGCCAGCGGCATTTTGTTGAGATTGCTTGCGATGTGGCGTGCAGCTGTCGCGATGGTTGAACCGGTGTCGCCGTCACCGACGCGTGCATCGAGGGAATTGAGTTTTGTTTCGGCGCCTTCGAGAATGGCGCAGGCTTTTTTCACCAGTGTTGCCAGCCCATCATGGCGGCTGGCTTTGTAGGTTTTGCGCTTCATCTCCTTCGGCAACTTGACCAGCTTTGGTGCGACATGGGTTTTGACACCCGGCCACGCCAGTGGCGATGCTGGAGATAACAGCCCTGTTTCATACTCCGCATTCAGTGGCAACAGCGACAGCGAGAAGCCGTGCATGTCGAGTGACGTTACCAAATTGGACGGACCGCATACCAATTTTATTTTCTTGCCGTGTTTGCCTTTCAACACTTCGTTGGCAATGACGCCCATTTCAAGTGGTGTGGTGGCGCCGAGGTTGTTGATGAGAAGCACATATTTCGGTGCCTTCCTGACGCTGGCAAAAAGTTTGTCAGCCACAAGTGCAGCGGCCTTGGCGGCTGAATCGAAGGCAATGATATCGACGCCTGGTTCACCGTGAATGCCCAATCCCAATTCGGCTTTGCCTTGCGGTATGCGGTCTTCGCGGCCAATGCCGGGGAGCGTGCAGGAGGTGAGTGCAAGGCCCAGCGACACCAAGCCGTCGCTGGCTTTTTGGGCAATGGCCGCGACCTTGGCAAGGGGCCAGCCTTTTTCGGCATAGTGGCCTGCGATTTTTTCAACCAGCATGACGCCTGCAATGCCGCGAGGTTGTGCAATGTCGGGCAGCGCGATATCGTCCTTGACGATAACAACTTCAACCTTGCGGCCAAGGGCACGGGCCTTCTCCACGGCGAGGCCAAAGTTCAACCGGTCACCCGTGTAGTTCTTGAAAATCGCAAGGCATCCTGCCTTGCCCGTCACCGCCATGATCGCGGCAAAAACAGCGTCAACCGAAGGGGAAGCAAAGACTTCGCCACAAACCGCCGCCGTCAACAATCCCGGTCCCACGAAACCTGCGTGTGCTGGCTCATGGCCCGAACCACCGCCTGCAATGATCGCAACTTTTTTATCGGGCTTATGGTCGGTGCGCAGCACAACCTTGATGGCGGGATAGCCGTCGAGACGTGCCAGATTATTGCCGCCTGAACTTCGCAGAAGACCGTCGATGGAATCAACAACCAGAGTTTCTTTTGCGTTGATAAATTGCGCCATCGTCTGTTGTCCTTGTCACGTGATGCGGCGGATAGAGGCCATGATTTCGTCGGGTTCAAACACGCGTTTCCAGTCATCGCGCATCAGCACGGGCTTGCCGAATTCGATGGCCTTGTTGCAAGCGTCGGAAAAAACGCCGGGCTGTTCCTTGAAAATGACAGCAGCCATAATGTTCATGTGGCCGAGCAGAAAATCCCGCGCGGCTTCCTGCGGTACGCCGCGTTTGACGACTTCGTCCATGGCTTCGCGCAGTACATCGAGCAATGAGCCGCAGACAGTTTCGGCCAAGCCGGGTTCGAGCAGTGCCATTTGTTCGACCGTCAGGCGATGCGATCGCAATATTGGTGACCAGATTGTTCGCGCCACTGCCTCGCCAACGGCGTAATGCTCTTCCGGGCCTTGCATGAGGGCACTCACAATCGCCTGTTTCGCAGCCACGCCACCAAACCGGTCAAGCTTGGCTGGCATTTCAGTTTCATCGTTGAAGATGGGCGGGTGGCAAGGATGGGTGACGAAGTATGTAATGTCTTTGCGTTCAGGCAAGTGTCCTGCAAATGGAGCTGCGGCATCGAGGGTAATGACGATGGTGCCAGGTTTCAATGTGTCGATGATACCTGAGGCCACTTTGCCTATGGCGGTATCAGGTACGGCGAGTATCACCACGTCGGCGCCGGCCAGGGCATCGTCCGAATCAACGGCTTGCCAGCCCAGCTCATCAGCCAGACGCTTGCGACCAGCTTCACCCACTTCGACTGGGCGCACGCTATAGCGCGAGTCCTTGAGGTTCTTGCCGAGCCGCATGCCCATTTTGCCGCCCGCGCCAAAAAGTGCAATAGTTGTCATGTTGATGTGGTTTTCCTCATTGATTTTCGGGGCAGATTGAGAGCAAAATCTGGACTTGTCCACCGCTAGTTGATTTGGAATATTGCGGGTTGAATGCAACCTTGCAAAGTCTGAAAACACTGGTTATCACTTTGAGGTAGTACTGGCGTGTATTCCAAGTTTGCCGAATGGAGCCTTGTCGCGTGAATAATAGTGACGTTTCTTCCTATGCCCGCAGCGTGCGTTTTGGTTTGTTGATTACTGCATTTGGTGGTTTTCTGTTTACGTTTGATCTGCCGTTGCTGCGACTTGCTGACAATGAAAAATGGGCACTGGTTTTTGCGCGCGGCATATTCCTGTTTCTGTCAATTACAACTGTCTGGCTGGTGATGCGGATGCGATCCTCGCAGCCGCTTCCTTATATTGCTGGAGTTGCTGGCCTTGCCGTGATCGCTACCAACACACTGGCAAACATCTCATATATTGGTGCGCTGAAAGAAACCGGTGCGGCCAATGTGGTGTTCATTCTGGCACTGGTGCCGGTTTTAACCGCCGTGTTTTCAAGAATTTTCATTCAGGAAGAAATCCGCCCCTTCACCTGGATCGCTACCGTTCTTGCCTTGATCGGGGTTGGCATCATCGTGCGCGACAGCCTGTCGTTTGGCGGCTTATGGGGGGATTTTCTGGCCTTTGTCTGTGCTTGCTGCACGGCCGCTGCGTTTACAATTATTCGCGCCAGCGGAAAAAACGTGGCCACGAGTTTGGCTGTGGGCAGTCTTGTTTCAGCCCTCATCGCCCTCCTCATTTTCAAGGCAGATGTGTCGCTTTTGGGAAAAACTGCGGCATTCGGCTTGCCAAGCTGGTTCTGGGTGGCGCTCAATGGATTGCTTATCATTCCGCTGTCTTCGTCGTTGATCGCGAATGGCCCGCGCTTTTTGCCATCGGCCGATGTCAGCATGTTTTTCTTGTTGGAAACAATCCTCACGCCAGTCTGGATCTGGTTGCTGTTCAAGGAAGCGCCTTCCAATGCGGTGCTTTTGGGTGGTGCGATTGTTATTGTGACCTTGGTGGCACATAGTTTCTGGCGGTTGAGAGAAACCTTGAACCCGGCGGCACTGGCCGGGGAGTAATTCCCAGCTATCTGCTTCGCGCATACGCCTCGCGTCTTGACAGCAGCGATACTTCCATCACACTGACACTGATCAGAACAGCCGTCTTGGGAGGATGCGAAAATGTATTATGGTGAACCGGAGGGCACGGGTTTTGAGGTGCTGGACAAGAGGTTCAACAACCTGCTGACAGGCCATGGCCGCGTAGAACGGCTGTGGACAGGTGGACGTTGGACTGAGGGGCCGACATGGTTTGCGGCGGGGCGCTATCTGGTGTTCTCCGATATCCCCAATAACCGCATGATGCGCTGGGATGAGTGTGATGGGCATGTCTCCACGTTCCGGCAACCGTCCAACAATACCAATGGCAACACGACGGACCCGCAGGGACGGTTGGTGTCTTGCGAACATCTGGCGCGCCGTGTCACCCGCACGGAGTTTGATGGATCGATCACCGTGCTGGCGGATCGCTTCAAGGGCAAGCGCTTCAATTCGCCCAACGATGTTGTCGTGAAATCGGACGGTTCGATCTGGTTTACGGATCCATCCTACGGCATTCTCACTGACTATGAAGGCATCAAGGCACCAATGGAACTGGAGCGTTGTGATGTCTATCGCATTGATGGACAAACAGGTGACATCACCATGGTCGCAGATGATTTCATGAAGCCCAATGGGCTGGCGTTTTCGCGCGATGAGTCTTTGCTGCACATTGCTGACACGGGACTTTCGCACGATCCGGATGGGCCGAAACATATCCGCAGCTTCAAGGTCAACAGCGATGGCAAGACGCTTGGCGCTTCGAAGGTTTTTGCCGTGTGTTCGGTTGGCATGTTTGATGGCTTCCGGGTGGACATGCAGGATCGGATATGGAGTTCAGCGGCTGATGGTGTGCATTGTTTTCTGCCAAGTGGCGACTTGATCGGCAAAATCAAACTGCCGGAGATTTGCGGCAATGTGAGTTTCGGTGGACCTTTACGCAACCGGCTGTTCATGTGCGGAACCACGTCGCTGTATTCCGCGTATCTATCAGTGAACGGTTAGTACCAATGGTTTTAAAAATGATTCACCACCGTCAACAACAGCCTCGAAGCAATTCCCTCCCCCTTGTGGGGAGGGAGAAGACCAGATCATGATCGCGAT
>CAXTLE010000029.1:0-17709 GCA_964244855.1 uncultured Aestuariivirga sp.
GGCCGAATTTTTCATAAAGCCCAACAGTGGCTTTGAACACACCGCCCGCTTTGGCAATGTCTCCGCCCAGAAACACCACATTCTTGTCGCGTTCCATTTCTTGGGAGATGCCGCGGATCACGGCATCACGGTAACTTAGTTCCGCCATGCCCAGCCTCCATCTGCATAAACATCTGTTGTAAGTAATTCGACCGGGCAAGACGGCGAGGCCTTGCACAGTTCAGTGGCATGCTCAACCTTGCGCATGCTTTCTTCTTCAATGGTTTTAATTTGCGCATCGGTGAACCCGAAATCTTTCATGCGCTGCTTGTAAATAATAATGGGGTCCCGCTCTTTCCATTTTTCCAATTCGCCCTCGGGGCGATATTTGCCTGGATCAGCACGCGAATGGCCAGAGTGACGATAGGTGAGGCATTCGATCAGCGATGGCCCTTCGCCACGACGCGCTTTTTCAATGGCTTCATTGGCCGTGCGGTAAACCACATCAGCATCATTGCCATCGATAACGATTTTGGGAAGGCCATAAGCTGAAGCGCGGTCGCCGGCTGGATTGTGCACGGCGGTCACTTCATGGATCGGGGTATATTCCATATAGAGGTTGTTTTCGCACACGAAAACCACGGGCAATTTCCAAATCACTGCGAAATTCAAAGCTTCGTGGAACGCACCAATATTTGTTGTGCCATCACCAAAGAAGCAAACCGAAACATCCTTCTCGCCCAAATATTGCGCCCGCCAGGCTGATCCACAAGCGATCGGCAGATGTGCACCGATAATGGCATATGAACCCATCACGCCGTGTTCAACCGAAGTGAGATGCATGGAACCACCCTTGCCGCGCATAAGGCCAATGTCGCGCAGCATCAATTCGCCCAACATTGATTCCATCGGAACACCGCGCGCCAACGTGTGGGCATGGCCGCGATAGGTGCAGAAGCTCTTATCACCCTTTTGCATGGCCACGCCAAAACCAGCGGCAATCGCTTCTTGGCCCAGTGACAAATGGCTGGTGCCTTTGATCAGATTTTGCAAAAACAAATCATAGGCGCGTTTTTCGCAATCGCGAATTTCCACCTGCTTGCGCCAGAGATCAAGCCGCTTATCGCTGCCGATGTCATCGTTTTTGATGGTTGTGGATTTAGCCATGGTCTCCCAACAGTCACTATTTTATTTTGCTTTTGCAGCACTCTGCCAAAAAAAATCTGCCAGCGTTTCCCAAAAATTATCAAAATGAGAATTTTTGATAATTTCATTATCAAAGGTTTGGATAGGATATCTCAAAATAAAAGTTCTGATCTGGGAGGATCGACCATGAAGGCTGTGCGGTTTCACGCGGCGAAAGATATTCGTGTTGAGGATGTGCCTGCACCTTCAAAAAAACTCGGCGCGAATGATGTTTTAATCAAGCCATTGGTCACCGGTATCTGCGGAACAGATTTGCATGAATATATCGCGGGGCCAATTGTAACACCTGTGACACCTCATGTTTATACGGGTGTAACAAATCCACAAATTCTCGGCCATGAATTCAGCGCTGTGGTGGCTGACAAGGGCTCGGCCGTTGCGAATGTAAAAGTGGGGGATCGTGTTTCTATTCAACCATTGATTTCGCCGCGCGATGATTATTATGGCCGCCGTGGGCTCTATCATTTAAGCCCCAGCATGGGTTGTGTTGGTCTTTCTTGGGGCTGGGGCGGCATGGGTGAATTGGCTGTTGTGAATGATTACAACGTGGCCGTTTTGCCCAAGGGCGTTTCCGATATTCAGGGTGCAATGATAGAGCCTGCCGCCGTTGCGGTTTATGCGGTTGATCGTGGCAATGTGCGTTCGGGCGATACGGTATTGGTGTCCGGCGTTGGCCCAATTGGCGCTTTAACTTTGCTTGCCGTGCAGGCCGCTGGTGCGGGCCAAATTTTTGTGAGCGAACCCAACGCGTTCCGCCGCAAAATGGCCAAGGAATTGGTGCCATCTGCCATTGTGATTGACCCGATGACGCAGAATGTTGCGCAAATGATCAAAGACATGACCGAAGAGGGCGTGGGCGTTGATTGCGCGATTGAATGCGTAGGGCTTGAAGCCAGCTTGAACACTTGCGTCAATTCTGTGCGCAACCAAGGCAAAGTGGTGCAAACTGGTTTGCATATGAAGCCTGCAAGCGTTGATCCAATGACATGGGCGCTGAAAGATATCTCCATTGAAGCCACGTGGTGCTACCCTGTGCAATGCTGGTCACGCATTATCCGCATGGTGGAATCAGGTGCATTTCCCATTGAAAAAATTGTCACCGCCAATATCAGTTCTGACCACGTGGTGAAACAGGGCTTTGATGCACTGCTCGACAAATCGGTCAATCACATGAAAATTTTGGTGACAGTGTAATGGCTAAAACTCCTGTAAAAGTAGCCATGATCGGCCTCGGTTGGTGGGGCAAGAAGATGACGGCTGTGCTGAAGAAGGCTGGCAAAGATATTGAGATTGTGTGCGCGGCTGAGCCAAACCCAGCTGGTGCTGAATTTGCCAAGGAAAATGGCTTTGCCTATTACGCTGATTACAAAGATGCGCTGAAACACCCCGGCGTTGAAGCCGTAATTCTGGCTACGCCGCATTCGCTGCACGCTGAGCAAATCAAACTTGCCGTAAAAGCCAAGAAGCATATTTTCTGTGAAAAGCCTTTGGCCCTCACCAAGAAAGGTGCGCAGGCTGCTGTTGATGCCTGCAAGAAAGCCAAGCTCGTTCTGGGCATGGGCCATGAGCGCCGCTGGGATCCACCTGTGGCTAAAATGTTGGCCATGGCCAAGAATGGCGAGCTGGGCCGCATTCAACAAATTGAAGGCAATTTCAGCCACGATAAATTCACCACTTTGGATAAAACCAACTGGCGCTTGAATAAGAAAGAAGCCCCGGTGGGCGGCATGACGGCCACAGGTATTCACTTGACTGATTTGTCAGCAGCGCTTCTCGGCCCCGCAAAAGATTTGCGCGTATCTTGCGAAAGTCTCTCATCGAAAATTCCACAGGGAGACACCATGAGTGTGCATATCCGCTTCAAGGGCGGCGGCACCTCCTATGTGTCTGCTTCGCTTGCCATGCCCTTCATTTCACGCTTTGCGGTGTTCGGCTCTAAAGGTTGGATCGAAATTCGTGACAAAGCTCATGTCGAAGCGCCCGATGGTTGGGTGGTCACGTCTGCGATGGCAGGAGAGCAGATCAAGGTTGAAGTTCTGCCCGCGGCAGAGCCTGTGAAAGATAATCTTGTGGCCTTTGCCAAAGCCATCCGCAAGGAGGCCGCCTATCCGATCACCGGAAAAGATTTGGTCAATAACATTGCAATTTTAGAAGCCATCATCAAATCCGCCGCTAAAAATGGCGCTGTTGTGAAGGTGTAAGAGGACATCATGAAAGCACTGATTTTCGAAACCCCAAACAAGCCCATCATTGCCGATGTGCCGATGCCCACCATCACTGATTCTGAAGTGATGATTAAAACCAGAACTGTCGGCATTTGCCATTCAGATTATGAACTGCTGGCAGGCCGCTACATCATTCCCATTTCTTATCCCGTAACACCAGGACATGAATGGTGCGGCGAGATTGTTGAAGTGGGCAAGAACGTGAAGAACTTCAAAGTGGGCGACCGCGTGGTGGGCGAATGTGTTGTGCGCACACCTGAGCGACTGCATCATTTCGGCTTTTCGATGAATGGTGCTGACCGTGAATTCTTCAACGTCAACCCAGATTGGTTGCACAAGCTGCCAGATGGTGTGGATGATATGCGCGGCTCACTGATTGAGCCTTTCACCTGCGGCTATTACGCCGTCATGCGTTCGGGCGGCACCAACGCTTCTGAAACCGTTGTGGTATCAGGCGGCGGCACGATCGGTCTGGTCACGGCTGCTGCGGCTTTGGGCATGGGTGCCCGCGTGATTGTAGCCGACCCCATCAAAACCCGTCGCGATATTGCAATGAAATTGGGCGCTGAAGCCGTCGACCCCACCGATCGTGGTGCCGAACAAATCATGCAGCTCACAGGCGGCCATGGTGCTGATCTGGTGGTGGAATGCGCTGGTCATGACGCTTCGCTTGCTGCGGTGTTTGACTATGTGGCCCAAGATGGCCGCATGTCCATGGTGGGTATTAATATCGGCCGCAAAATTTCGTCCAACATGGGCTTGATGCAACTGAAGAACTTGACGATCCGTGGCTGCATCGGTTCGCCCGGCGTGTGGCCAGCAGCAATCAAGTTCTTGGAACGCACGGGCATTGATCTCTCGCCCATCCAAACCCACAGATTCCATCTGAACGATGCCGTGAAAGGCTTTGAATTGGGCCAAGACCCCAAAGCCTGCATCAAGATCACACTGACAACAAAGGATATGCACTAATGGAACGCCATGCTCTCATCGCCGGTGTTTCCGGAATAATAGGCCGCCATCTGGCCGAACATTTGATTGCCAATAATTGGGCCGTCACAGGAATTTCGCGCCACAAGCACGATCTGCCAAAGGGCGTGAAACACATCGCCGTTGATCTCACCGATGATGAAGCAACAAATGTTGCTCTCAAGCGCGTGAAGCCTACTGATGTGTTCATCACCACATGGCTGCGCCAAGCCACCGAAGCCGAAAATTGCCGCGTAAATGCGGGCATGGTGCGCAATCTTTTAGGTGCGATGGACGGCAAGAAAATCAAGCATGCTGCTCTCGTCACAGGTGCAAAGCATTATATGGGTCCATTCGAAGCCTACGCCAAAACCAAGATGGTGACACCTTTCCGTGAAGAGATGCCGCGACTGCCTTACCAGAATTTTTATTACGATCAAGAAGATGAAGTGTTTGGCGCAGCCGAAAAACAAGGCTTCACATGGTCTGTGCACCGCCCACACACTTTGATTGGCTATACAGTCGGCAATCAAATGAACATGGCTGCCACGCTCGGTGCCTATGCTGCAATTTGCAAAGAAACTGGCAAGCCCTTCGTGTTCCCCGGTTCACCACAACAATATGAAGCCTGCGTCGACATTACCGACGGTCGCATCATTGCCAAGCAATTGCTCTGGGCTGCCAAAACCAAAGCTGCGCGCAACCAAGCCTTCAACATCGCCAATGGCGAAGTATTCCGTTGGAGCTGGCTGTGGCCAAAGCTTGCTGCTTACTGGGGCGTTCCCGTGGGTGAATATCCGGGCCATGCCCAACCGCTTGAAAAGATGATGACGGGCATGGAACCGGTTTGGGACAAGATTGTTGAAAAGCACGGCCTACAGAAAAACGCACTCAGCACAGTTGCCTCATGGTGGCATTCAGATGCTGATTTGGGCCGCGTGATTGAGAACTTCAACGACATGACCAAGAGCCGCGATATGGGCTTTACCGCTTATCAAAACTCAATCCATTCCTTCACCGATGCGTGGGACAAATTCCGCGCCGCGAAAATCCTGCCATAGGTTTGTGATGAGCCAAGCGACGTATAACGCACCAAACCTTTCCAGCTGGAGGAGCATATCGCTCCTGCCAGTGGCGAAAAGTTTTGTGACGGTTGTTTTGTCCACGATAGTGCTTGTCATCGTTTGCGCCATCTTCGCGCCTTCCAGTGTGTCATGGGGCGCACTCTCTGGCAGCCTGCCCTTCGCAGCGATCATCGCTATTGTAGGCTTGGGACAATTGTTGGTCGTGCAACAAGGTGGCTTTGATCTTTCTTTGCCAGGTGCTGTGTCTCTCGCGGTTGTCGTATCCACTCACTATCCACAACAAGACAATGCGTTCTTGCCCATGGCGGTTTTGATTGCGCTGTGCTTTGCGGTGGTTGCAGGCGCGTTGAACGGCATCCTGGTCAGCATCTTCAAACTCAATGCCGTCATTGCAACCATCGGCGTGAACGCCTTGAACTATGGTGCCGTGTTCGCTGTCTCAGGCGGCGTGCCTTCTATCACCACAAATTTGCTGGCGGAGATTGCGGGCGGCACCACGCTAGGCGTTCCCAATTCAGTCTTCTTTGCCATCGCTGCTTTGATCGTCGTATCTTTCGTTTTGAAGAAGACCGTTATGGGTCGCCGGTTTGAAGCCATTGGCGCAAATCCTTTGGCCGCACAGGCCGTTGGCCTTCAGGTGCAACGCCATCAAATGATGGCCTATGTTTTGGCCCAGCTGCTGTACTGCATGGCCGGCATTTTGATTTCTGGAATTACCCGCGAACCGACCGCCTTTCAGGGTGACACCCTGTTGCTGCCGTCGGTTGCTGTGGTTGTTCTCGGAGGAACATCGCTGCTGGGTGGTCGGGGCTTTCCGATCTCTACAGTCATAGCAGCGTTCTTCCTCAACCAATTGAGCCAGTTCGCGCTCGCCGTCGGCGTGCCTTATTCGGCCCAAACCATTATCCAAGCCTTGGCTTTGGGTTTTGGAATCGGGGTTTATTCAGTCCGGTGGACTGGAAAATCATTTAACCAAACTAAAAACGTGAAAATGGAGGATACCAATGATCTACAAGTCTCTTAAACTTGCAGCTGCAACAGCCATTCTGGCCCTTGGCTGCGCAAATGCTGCTCTCGCGGACGTGCCGTCATGGTGCGGCCCAAAGAAAGCAACCATTGCTCTTCTCGATGGTTACGGCGGCAACAGCTGGCGTCAAGTCACAACTGCTTCAGGCAAGCAAACTGCTTCGCTTTGCCCAAGCATCACCTCATACGAATATGCCGATGGCAACGGCGATACCCAAAAATCCATCTCCGACATTAAAGGCATGGCTGCTAAGGGTGTTGATGCTCTCGTGGTGTTCGGTGATGCCGGCCCAGCAATGCTTCCAGCCATCACCAGCGTGTTCAAAGCTGGCAAAGTCATAGTTCCCTATCGTGTGAACGTTGGCGGCAAAGAAGGTGAAAACTACACCAAGTTCATTGGTTCGTCCTTCAAGGATGACGGCGCAAGCTGGGGCAATTGGATTAAGAGTGTTCTGCCAAAGGGCGGCAACGTGTTGTTCCTCTCTGGCCCTGCTGGCAACAGTCAAGGCTTGGATGAACTTGCTGGTTTGAAATCAGTTCTCGGTGCAGAATTTGTCTTCGTAAATCCTGAGCCATTTGCTGTAACAAACTGGGATCCAGCTCTGACACAAAAAGTGCTGACGGCTGAAATCGCCAAGAACGCCAAGATTGACGTGATCGTTTCAGATTTCGGTCCATCACTCGTGGGCGCTCTGCCACTGTTCGGCAAATCTGGTAAATCAATCCCAGCTTTGGCAACTTCGGATGGCAACTCACTCGGTTGCTTCTGGACTGACGTGAACAAAGACAATCCTGACTTTAAGTTGTTCACAGTTGCAACTGGAAACGACAACGTTCGCTTGGCTGTGATGCATGCTGTTGCTGCGGCAACAGGCGGCACTCCACCGACAGAACAAATCTTCAAAGCTCCTTCATTTGAAGATTCAACAAAAGGCAATGTGAAGTGCCGCAAGGACCTTCCAGGTGCGATCTATCTGTCATCAGAATTGCCAGCTGACGATCAAGCCAAAGCTGTAAAATAACACGCTCTAAATTGTGCCCCGAGGAGAGAAATCTCTTCGGGGCATAAACTTAGCAAGACGGAATGCGGGACGTGGCAACCAAAAAAGAAAAAATCGAAAAGGCCGACGCAGCACCTCACAGTGATGTCACCATCCGGCTGTCAACTATTTCGAAATTCTATTCCGGCGTCACTGCGCTGCGCGATGTGAGCGTCGAATTCTATGCAGGCGAAGTTCACGCTATTTTGGGTGAGAACGGTGCTGGCAAATCGACCTTGATGAACATTATTTCCGGCACTACGAATCCGGAACTCGGCGAAATTCAATTTGATGGCCAACGCATTGCCATCATGACGCCTGAGGCGGCTGCGTCTCTCGGCATTGCCATTTCATTCCAGCACCCAGCCATTCTTGAAGATTTATCCGTTCTGGAAAACCTTCAGGTTGCATTGCCCTCTGCCTTGTTCGCTGGAAAATCCGCACAAGCTGTTGCGCAAGATTTGCTCGATGCAGTAGGTCTCCATGTGCCCTTGCGCACCCGCGCTGATGCGCTGACGGTTGCACAAAAACATTTGCTCGAAATTGCTAAAGCTTTGGCCATTAAGCCGAAGCTTCTCATTCTCGACGAACCCACAGCCTCACTCGACCAAGACGCGACCGACATGTTGTTTGGCCGCATCCGTGATGTGGTGAAAAGTGGAACATCAGTTATCTACATTACCCATCGTCTCGCTGAGCTTCGCCAGATTGCGCACCGCGTGACTGTGCTGCGCGACGGGCAAGTGCGCGGTGGTGGCCTCGTCAATGCCATAACCGACGCAGAGCTATTGGCGCTGATTGTAGGTCGTAGCTTAGGCTCAGCTTTCCCGCCCAAAGCACCCAATGTCGCGATGGATGTTAACTTCGCGGTGACCTCGCTCAGTGGCAAGGGCTTCAAAGATGTGTCCTTTGATGTGGCGCGCGGCGAGATCATTGGCATTGCAGGCGTTGCTGGTAATGGCCAGCCTGAATTGATGCGCGCCCTTGCGGGCCTGCAAGCATCACAAGGTTCTATCAGTCTTGGTGGCCGCTCGCTTCGGTCAAAGGAACTTTTGCAAGAAGCGGCCTTCATGCCGTCTGATCGTCATACGGAAGGTTTAGCGTCTGGCCTCACCGTGCGTGAAAATGCGTCTTTCGCAGCACTTGATAAATTTGCCACCAACGGCATCATGAGCCAAAAGCGAGAGCTTGAAAGCGTGGGCGGAACCTTCAATTCTCTCGCGGTAAAAACGCCAAACTTCGAAGCGCCGATCTTGTCGCTCTCTGGCGGCAATCAGCAAAAAGTGGTGATGACCCGTGCGCTGTTGTCCGAGCCCGGCCTCATCATCGCTGATGAACCTACCCAAGGTGTGGACGTTGGCGCACGGGCTGAAATTTACCGCATCTTGCTCGAAGTTTCGGGCAAGGGAACTCCGGTGATCGTCAATTCATCAGACGCTGCCGAACTTGAAGGCCTGTGCGATAAAGTTGTTGTCCTCTCGCGGGGACGGGTGGTGGAAACGCTGACGGGCAAAAATGTCACCGAAGAACGCATTGTGGCCGCCGCCGTCAGCGCCCACGGCCATGGAGGCGAAAGCGGTGTACTAGATGGCACCGCATCAAAAGGCGGCTGGCGGCATTTCCTGCAGTCAGATAATGCCCCCGCGGTTCCGCTCACGCTGGTGATCATCCTTCTGGCGCTTTTTGTTTTCAGCCAAAACACAAATTTCCTGTCCACCTTCAATGTCTATAACATCCTCATGTTGGCCACAGCCTTGGGCTTCATCGCCATGGGGCAGACGGTGGCCTTGCTGATGGGTGGCATTGATCTCTCCGTCGGCCCGCTTGTGGGCTTCCTCGTTGTCGTGGCGTCTTTCTTCATCAATGATGACAAGTCAGGGGCCACCATCGCGCTTGGCTTTTTCTTGATGTTTGCCCTTGCCTTTGTGGTGGGGACCATCAACGGCATTCTCATCCGCTTTGCCAATTTCACCGCCATCGCCGCAACACTTGCCGTTTATGTGGCACTGCAAGGCATGAGCTTCCTGCTCCGCGATCAGCCTGATGGCTACATCAACGCCCGCGTGGTGGAATTGGTTACATGGCAATGGGGCCCATTGCCCGTGGCCTTTATCGTTCTCGTGATCTTCGCCGTGGGCGGAGAGTATCTGCTGCGCCAATCACGCGCAGGCTGGCAACTCCGCGCCACGGGTTCGGATGAAGAATCTGCGAGGCGTATTGGCGTGTGGACCGATGGAACGTTTGTTAGTGGTTACATCTTAAGCTCGCTCCTCACGGCATGCGGAGCCGTCATGTTGATGACCCAAATTGGTGTGGGCGACCCCCGCCAAGGTGTGAATTATACACTTGCCAGCATCACCGCTGTTGTGCTGGGCGGCACAAGTTTACGCGGGGGCCGCGGCACATTTATTGGCACGGTGCTGGGTGCAGTGCTGCTGACTGAAGTGTTGAACGCGGTGACATTCTTGGGTCTGACGCAAACCTATCAATACATCTTCCAAGGTGCGCTGATCGTGATTGCAGCGCTGATTTATTCGACGGTGCGGAAACGGGCTGGGAGTTGAGCTAGTAATATCCCGCCTCACGCATCGCCGCGTCAATCCGGTTCTGACTGCGAGTCAGTGCTTCCTGATCAGAACGCTCCCCATTCAACGCAGCAAAAATCTCCTCGCCCAAAATCTCTTCAATCACATGATATTCCCTGATCGGCGGCCTCTGCCAGTTTTGGATTTTATTTTGCTTGGCCAACTTATCTACAAAACTCACAATAGGCGTTGAAGCCGCAGCTTCAGGGTCAGCACTCACGCTAAAGCGCGGCGCAACGGGGAATCCGTTTTTCACGTGCTCCTTCATCGCGGCAGGCGAAGCCATCCACGAGATCGCATCAAACGCCAACCGCGCGCGCTCGGGCGGAAGTGATGATGGTACAGAAAGCAAGAAGCCACCAATCGGCGAAACACTTGTGCCGCCCGGCCCATGCGGGTGCGGATAATAGCCCACTTTGCGCTTCACTGCCGAATGAATGTCATATTCAAAACGTGCGGCGCGCATCGTCCAGCAATAAGTCATGGCGGCATGACCGCTCATGAAATATTCCAGCGCCTTGTTCCAATCAATTGACAAAATATCAGGTGGAGAAAGCGCCAGCAATTCATGCATATAGGCCAAAGTATGTTTGCCTTGCTCGCTCAAAATGCGCGGACGCATCGCTTCGCCTTTCAGCTTGCTGTAATCCACATGTAGGCGCGGCTGCGGAATATCAATCACCGGACTGCCGCAACAGCCGAGGAAAAACATAAATGAATGCGAAATCGGCATGCCCTTTGCGGCATTCCACACCACGCCATACATGCCGTGCTTGGGATCGTGCAAAGTCTTGGCGGACTCAATCACTTTTTCAAAACTCGTAGGCTGTGTAAGCCCGCGTTCTTCAAACAAATCTTTTCGCGCACATAGCGTTTCGATGGTGCAATAGATAGGCACGCCAAATTGGGTTTTGTTCCAAGTGCCTGTTGCCCAAATATTGGGATGGAAATCGAGCGGGTTGATGCTGCTGGCTTTCAGAAAATCAGTCAATGGTTGCGCCACATTGTGCACTGTGCTCTCGCCTAACCAAGGCATGTTGACCGCAATTACGTCATACTGGCTCTCGGCCCTTTGCGCGTTGGCAAAAACCTCTTGCCGCAATTCAGGCAGACTCAATAAATTAAAATTCTTCCGCGCCGAAAGCTTGCTGCGAAAATCCGACCACATGTCCCGCATCGAAGCAAAATAATTATCATCATGCAGAAGAAAGCGCAGCTCTGGACCCGATTCTTTTTTGCGCTCCATAATCTCAAGCGGTGGAATAATTTGGCCTGCGAGATAAGAACCGCCGAAGTAATAATCTTCCGAATTGCTGCTGCCACTCTTCAACCCAAAAGTATCTGCCAGCAAACCTTTCACTTTTGAGGCATAATCCGTAAAGCCCATTGCCAATTTCCTGCTGGGTTCCAGATAATGCGACTTGCCCGTGGTGCCACGTTTGCGCAGCTGAATGTCACCATTCTCAATCAGCTTGTGAATACGGCGCATCGCGCTGGCAAATGGAACGTCTGCCGCAGAAGCGAGCGACGACATGGTGACGTTCTCACCACGCAAATGGCACTTCATCAAATAGAGAATGATATTCCAATTGGGATCAGGCTCGGCTGCCTTCAACAGCTTGTCATAGGGCGTGCGCATCCGTTCTAAAAACGTGATAATTCGCAATAATTCATATTCCGTCATGCACTTAGACTAGACAGTTTCTGCGTGGGCGAATAGGCTCAAAAAAACGGGAGAAACACATGGCAGAACACATTCGCGGCATGCATCACATTGGTATCACAGTGCCGAATATTAAAGATGCCATCATGTTCTTCGAAGCAGTGTTTGGTGCGATTGATGTGTTCCACACTGGCCCCTTCGACGTTGATAATGCCTTCATGCAGCGAAAGCTAGGTGCAGCACCCCATACGCGCATCCGCGATCTCGTCTTCCTGCGATGCGGCAACGGTACCAGTGTTGAACTCTTTGAATATAGTGGCGAAGACAGCAAAGCACGCCCCAAGCGCGTATCGGAAGTGGGCGGCGTCCACATTTGCTTTGAAGTAGATGACGTTTTCGCTTCAGCCAAGCGCTTGAAGGCTCAAGGTATTGAATTGTTGGAGGGCCCAAACACCGTTGATGCGGGTCCCCTGGAGGGTTTCAGCTGGATATATTTCGAGGCCCCCTGGGGACAAATGCTCGAAATCGCCAGCTTCGATAAACTGGGTTATGAAAAGAATACAAAGCAGCGTTTGTGGCGGGCATAGCAATGTGAGTTGCTGGAATGTCTGCTGCAAATCATCAGGTGCAGCAAAAAATGAGTTTTGGTGCCAGTCGAGCCCAAAAATTTGGCATTCAAAGTGATAATTTTTGTGACTTTGTGTGGATGAATTTTTTCAATTTTCGTTACTGTCAGCTCCACACTTGGCTCTTACAACTTGAAACCCACATGGTGCGCGAAGGGAAGTTCGGTTCATTCCTCTGTACACAGATTATCGTGAAGAGGGAAAGCAGGATTAATGCAATGTGTAAAAAGTAGTGCCAGAATTGCTGAAAATCTTTGTAGTTGAACGACATACGATACCAGCACTTTTTGACCGTGACGGCAAAATGTGGATGACATCGCTGTAAACCATTGAAACAGATGATGCCTGCGAACACCATCTAGGCAAATTCACAATCCAACCATATCTGACATCGTGGGACGCTCCAATTGGAGTTTTTATTGTCATGTCAGATGAGTTTGATTTCGAGGCGCGCCTCGGAAACATTGGACACAAGAAGTCTGCAAGGCCGAAGCCCTTTGTCCGGCAGGTGGTAGAGGTCACCTATAAGAGTGAGTTCAAGACAAAGCGGAAGTCATCGTTTATCATGCCGCACCGGACGGCACAGGTTCCCGCGCTCAACTTGCCTTGTCACCGCTACTCTACACCGGACAGCGTCGCAGTGACGTCGTTCGTAAGGGATGGCAAAACATTAACGGTGACCTTTTGAGCGTTGTGCAGGATATGACGGGCGTAACGCTTAGAGTTCTTATCCATCCGAAACTTGTCGTCGCAATTGGAAATATGCCGCGCAACAAAATGACATCCCTTTTGACCGAGGCGGGAGCACCTTTCTCAGTAGCGGGTTTTGGCAATTGGTTTCGTGACCGTTGCCATGAGCCTGGACTAAAGCGCTGTTCAGCCCATGGGTTGCGCAAGCCTTGTGCATCCCGCCTTGCCAACGCGGGATGCACCACAGGACAAATCAAAGCCATTACAGGGCATAAGACACTGAGCGAAGTGGCCCGCCACACCAAGGCCGCCGATCAAGAGCGCAATGCGAAGCAGGCGCCCGCCAATCTTTTAAGGTCAGAAGGTGAACAACCGTGTCCGACCTTTAACCCAAGGTTGGTCAAACTTAGAGAAAAATGATTGCATACAATATTTTAAAAATGAATTGGCGCGCCCGAAAGGATTCGAACCTCTGACCCCTAGATTCGTAGTCTAGTGCTCTGATCCAGCTGAGCTACGGGCGCGCATGTTGCCGTGTTGACGGGAACGACGGTTCCATAGGCGGAAGTTTTCGTAAAGGCAAGTGTCTTTGGCAGCACCCGTCAGGCCTGCTTTTTGTGGCGGGCCAGTTCGAGGACGCGGTCGGGTATGACAACGGAGAAACTGGTTCCTGCCTCACTCGAATCACGCACAGATAGTGAACCGCCATGCGCTTCGGCCAATTCGCGGGATATGGCCAAGCCCAAGCCAGTGCCACCGGGTTTTGCTGCGGACTGGAAGGCTTCGAAGAGGCGGTCACGGACAGCTTCCGGGATGCCGGGTCCATTATCCGACACTTCGATTTCGGTGACGCTGCCACGCCGCATGGCGGATATGGTGATGGCGGGTGGGCGGTCAGGGGCTTGCCCTGCTTGCTCAAAGGCCTGCGTGGCGTTGCGCACGAGGTTGGTGAGGATGCGGTGCAATTGTTCGCGGTCGGCATCGACGCTGATTGTGCGGTCTATGCTTTGAGACAGCGTGATCCGGTCTTGCACGAGCGGCTCGAAGGCCACCAAAACATCTTTGGCCACATCTTTCAAATTCAGTTTACTTCGATCCGGTGGCAGCTCCTTGGCTTGGCCATATTTCAGGGTTTGCGTGAGGAAGTTGATGGCGCGATCCAATGACGTGATGAGACGCGGTGCGAAGCGTTGCACTTGCGGGTCTTTTACTTCGCCGAGTGAATCAGAAACAACTTGGGCTGTTGTCAGCATGTTGCGAAGATCATGGCTCACTTTGCTGACGGCCAAGCCCAAGGCGGCGAGATGGTTTTTCTGTTGCAGCAGAAACTGCAACTGCGTTTGCATGTCGTGCAATTCGCGTTCGGCGGTGCCGATTTCGTCAGAGCGCGACGAAGGGCCTATGATGCGTGACGCGTCTTCCGGCCTGTCGCCAAAAGCAGTCATGTTGGCGGAGAGCCTTTGCATGGGGCGCACGAGCACCCGGTTCAGGGCCGCGTAAATCATGGCAGCCACAATGATCGACAGGAAAATGGAGAGGTAGAGGATGTTCAAACCATAGCTGCGCATCGCCGTAGTCAATGGTTGTTCGTGCAGTGAAACTTCAATCATCTCACCCGACATATTGGGCGGCTTGTCTATGATATTGATAATGCGGTCTTTAGAACTTACGAGCGCAGATAGTGCGTCGCCCAAAGTCAACCAATGCATGCCCGGGCGCAAATCATAAGTTTGCTCAGACATGCCTTCTTCATTGTTGCGCAAAATGAGTTGGCGGGTTCCCTCGCGTTTCAGGGACACGGCCATAACCCCTGCCCCTTTGAGAATTTCGGTACGCAGCGCATCATCGAGAATGGCGTCGGGTGCAGCTTCGGCTGCGAGAGATGCGATCTCGGCTTGCGCAATTCTGGTTTTCATCCACTGGATGCGGAAGTTGGCGATGGAGGGAATGAAGATCAGTATCTCGCCCAGCAATACGAAAATGATGGTGAGCAACAGCACCTTGGTTGAGAGGCCGCTGAAACGGCTTTGTGGATTTGGTTCTGCTTCGTTCATGGGCCTATGTTAGCCGAAAATTTTCAGAAATCCGATCAACTTTCGTATCAAAGGTTTTTCCGTTACGCCCGCGTAATAAGTGATGGCGGCGCGTTTTCCGGCTTCGCCCAATGTGGGGTATGGCAGCACCATACCTGCGATGGCGGAGACTTTGAGTTTTTGAGTGATGGCGAGCGTCCACATGGCAATGAGGTCGCCTGCATTCGGGCCAACAATGGAGCAGCCGAGTATGCGGCCGTTTTTGGCTGTCACCAGTTTGACAAGGCCCCTGGCTTTGCCTTCGGCAAGGGCGCGGTCGTTTTCATGGAAATGCCAGCGCAACACGCGAATGCTGTCGCCGTGTTGGGCTTTGGCGTCTTTCTCTGTGAGGCCGACATGGGCCAGTTCCGGGTCGGTGTAAGTGACCCAGGGAATGATGTCGGTGCGGTTTTTGACGGGCAAGCGAAACAGCGCGTTCCGGATGATGAGGCCTGCGTGATAGCCAGCGACATGGGTGAATTGCAGGCCGCCCGCGACGTCGCCCGCTGCATAGACGCGCCTGTTGGACACGCTGCGCAAGCCCTGGTCGACGGTGATGCCGCGCTTGGTGAAATCTATTCCGGCTTTTTCGAGATCAAGACCATCCACATTAGCTGTGCGGCCAGCGGCAACGAGGAGGTGCGTGCCCTCGATGATCTCATTGTCGGTGGCGATAATGCGGATTCCGGTTTTGGATTTTTCAATGCGTTCGATTTTGATGCCGCCTCGAATTTTGACGCCCTCCGCTTCGAGAGAATCGAGCACCACTTTCGCAAGTTCCGGATCGTCCTTGGCAAGTGGTTGAAATGCTTCCAACACGGTAACCTCAGCCCCAAGCCTGCGATGAGCCAACGCCATTTCCATGCCGATGGGTCCACCGCCGATGATGATCAGATGTTTCGGCAGTTCGCGGTTTTTGAAGATGTTCTCGTTGGTAAAGAAGGGCACGTCGTTGATGCCGGGAATGGGGGGAACGCCAGCGCGCGAACCCGTGGCGATGACGATGCGGCGCGCGGTGTAGGTGATGCCATTGGCCTCAACAGTATTGGGTCCGGTGAAACGAACGGTGGCGCGAACGACTGTCACGCCCAGGCCTTCAAAGCGTTCCTGACTGTCCAGTGGTGCAATGGTGGTGATGACGCTTTCGACATGGGCCATCGCTTTGACGAAATCGATTTTCGGATCATCAGGTGTGACACCAAATGGTGCAGAGGTTCGATGCGCCTGAGCCGCCTTTGCAGCAGCGAGCAAGGCTTTCGACGGAACACAACCGGTGTTCAGACAATCGCCACCCATTTCGCCCTTTTCAAACAGAACAACTTTTTCACCAAATTGCGCGGCGGCGGCGGCGACGGAGAGCCCGGCTGAACCAGCGCCTATAATCGCGAGATCAAACTGCATTGCGGGCTTTCCATTTTTTGAGAGCAACGGGGATGAGGGCGACGGCTCCTAGAATAACAAACGCCAAAATCAGCTCACGCGTGACCAGCGATGACAGTTTGATTTCGAATGGGCAATTGGCCAAGCCACTCTGTGCAACGCATGAATCATGAATTTTGCGTTGGGCATCAATTACGCTGCCAAGGCCGCGGCCAAGCCAGGCGAAGGCAAAGGAGCCGGGTATGATCCCAATGAATGTCCCAATCAAGAATGTGCGCAAGTTCATCTTGCTGAGACCCGCAACTGCATTGACTGCGAAGAATGGAAATGCCGGAACGAGGCGCAAGAACAACAAATAGTTTAATCCATCTTCCGCAAATCCTGCAGAAAGTTTTTGCACGAAGGGTCCTGCCCTTTCTGCAATGGTTGCGCCAAGTGATGTCTGCACGATTTTAAAAACGATGATTGCGCCGATTGTCGCTGCAACAACCGTGATTGGGGCGCTGATCAGCCAGCCAAAGACAAACCCACCCAAAATCGAGAGCACGCCCGCTCCCGGCAAAGACAGCGCCACCACAAGAACGTAGACCGCGACATAGATCAACAAGGCTGCCAATAGATGCTGCGAAACAAAATTTTCGAGCAGGCCCTGATGTTCGGCAATGCTTTGCAAAGTGAGATAATGTTGCAAACCGAAGCCATAGCCCAACGCGATCAGTGCCGCCAAGACGGCCAAAGGCAGCCATCGTTTTGCAGCGCTTGGCTTGCTCAGAGAAGATACTCGGTTTTCCATAGGGCACTACATGCAAGGTTTTCGCACCAATGAACAGGGGACCTCACTGTGTCGTGAAAGGAGTTTTGGTTTTGTGTGAAGGCGTGATGGGAGAGGCAGGGCGACGGCCTGACTTTACGATCGGGCTCAAGATCTCTGGGCGTCTGCCTTCTCATCAAAGGATCAAGCTGCTGCCCGAGGCGGCGTAGCGGCAATCCCTGCCAGCCCTTCGGGGCATCGCCCCTTTGCGAGCCCCGAAGGGCTGGAACGAACTGCTCCACCCCAACAGAAAATAGTCCTTGACAAGCTTAACAATCTGTTCCATATTTGTTCACTATGGTTCTGAAAGGAGGGAACAGTGTCGCGAGCTTATCTATACTGTCAGAACCAT